>JBGSMF010000219.1:0-2212 GCA_041740315.1 Thermoflexales bacterium | reverse complement strand
GCTGCGGGCCGCCATTGCCACGCTCCTCGAAAAACGCCTGGAGGCCGGCCCGGCTTTTGAGCGGTTGACCGCCGACCCACTGCAAGGCTGGGCCGAAACGCTAAGCGGCTGGCTGGGCGAGCAACTGGGCCACCCAGAGTGGCAAGGCATTTTGGATAGCCTGGCTGCCATAAGCGCCGATGACCCAAACGACAAGATGGAAATCGCCCGCCAGGCTGTGCTGGCTTGCGCCGGCGAGGCCAATGCTGCGCTGGCCCATCAGAATTTTGACACGGCGCTGGCAAAGCTGGCAGAACTGCACCAATCTGCCACACTGCAAGGACGCAAGGCCAACTGGCCCGGCGACACGTTAGAGAGCGCCAAAGCCGCCATGCGCAACTTGCGCGAATATTTTGAGCAGCAGCTCAAGCCGCTGGCCGACCCAGCCCGGCCCGCCTCGTGGGAGCTTGACAAGCAAATTGCCAGCCTGATCTGGTCGCTCCACGCCGCTTATCGTAAGACCGTCGAATGGTACACGCAGGCCAAGCAAGCCGAGGGCGCGCTCGATTTTGACGACCTTGAGGCGGGCGCTTGGGCGCTCTTGCGCGACGCCCCCGCCGTGCGAGCCGCCTGGCAGCAAAAGGTCTGCGCGGTGCTGGTGGATGAATTTCAAGACACCAACGAGCGCCAGCGCCAAATCATTTATGCCCTCGCTGGCTTTGCCCCCACCCCCAAGGCGCAAGCTGTTTCTTCGCTCTTTATCGTGGGCGATAGCAAACAATCCATTTACAAATTTCGCGGCGCCGATGTCACCGTCTTTCGGCGCGTGCAAGACGATGTGGCGCGCGCCGGCGGCCTGGTCATCCCGCTCGATCTGACCTTCCGGGCCCACCGGCCCTTGGTAGAAAGCACCAATCGCCTGCTCCAGCCTATCTTGGGCGAGTCTGAAACACCAGGCCGTCCCTACCAGGTGCCATTTGCTCCGCTGGCAGCCTTTCGACCCAGCCCACGCCCAGGGGTGGCTGCGCCGTTTGTCGAGCTGCACCTGGGGCTGGGCGAATCGGCGGCTGAGGGGCGGCGCACTGCGGCCCATGGCCTGGCCCGGCGTTTGCTTGAATTGTACGCTCAGGAAGACATTGAATGGAAAGATGTGGCGCTGCTGTTCCGGGCCTCGACCTCGTTTCCGGTTTATGAAGATGCATTGGAACAGGCCCAGATTCCGTTTGTCACAATCGCCGGGCGCGGCTTTTATGACCGGCCCGAAGTGCGCGACCTGCTCAATGCCTTGTCGGCTGTGGCCGATCCCACCGACGACCTGGCCCTGGCCGGGTTCTTGCGCTCTCCGGCGATTGGGGTGAGCGACCCGGCCTTGTATTTGCTGCGCTTTCCCCGGCCGGGGATGGTAAAACCCTATTCAATCTGGGCTGCGCTCAACCAGTCTGCGCTGACGGACATTTTACCGCCAGATGACCTGGCGCGCGCCGCGCGGGGCCGCCAGTTGATTGAGGAGCTGCACAACAAGGCCGGGCGCGTTTCGGTGGCAAGCTTGCTCAAGCACTTGCTAGACAGCACCCATTATCGCGCCGGGTTGCAGGCCATCAACAAAGGAGCGCGCGCGCAGCGCAACATTGACAAGCTGCTGGCCGATGCGCACGCGAGCGAGCTGGTGAGCGTGGGCGAGTTTGTGGAATATGCGCAAACATTGCGCGATAGCGGCGCGCGAGAAAGCGAAGCGCCCACCGAAGCCGGCAGCGCGGTTCAATTGATGACGGTTCACAAAGCCAAGGGGCTAGAATTCCCGCTGGTGGTCATTGCCGATGCGGCCCACGCCGGAAGCAGTCGCTCGGCCGACATTTTGCTGGACGATGTGTTGGGCGTCACCCTCAATTTGCGCGGCCAAGCTGGCCGCCCGGCCGCGCACCAACTGGCCGCCCTGCGAGATTCGGAGCGCGACGAGGCCCAAGACCGCCGCCTGCTCTATGTGGCCGCCACTCGCGCCCAGGAAAAACTGCTCATCAGCGCGCACACCAAGATCCTTAGAGGCGGAAGGCTCAGCCTGGCCGGATGGCTGGCGCGACTGGGCGAGGTGACAGGCTTGGACGCGTTACCCATCGCCGGCGCGCCGTTCGAGCCGCAGCGGCTAGACCTGGCTCAAGACATTGCGTGTGTGCTCTACCCATACTACGAACCGTCTCTTGCGGCGCGCCCGGCGCGCTTGCCAAGCGAGGAACGC
>JBGSMF010000218.1:0-13993 GCA_041740315.1 Thermoflexales bacterium | reverse complement strand
CCCGCTCAAGTAGGGCGGGATTAAAAAGTCGTAGGCCCATCTTTGATCAGGGAAAGCGGCGTGCTGGTTGGTGGCAATGTCGTCGCCGCCCCAAATGACTGTGAGTGGAACATCCGCCGGCAAGCGGACCGTGGCCGCGGGCTGCATGGCGGTGATGGAAGCCGGGTAAGCGATGGGTCGAATCATCATCATGGCGGGCGTCAGTGCCAGCAAAGAAACCACGCCGCTGATCAGCACAGGCTTGCTCAAGCGCCGCCGCGCAATGGCATAGATCACTATGCTGATCAAGGCAAGCAATCCCAAAACCGGTGGAACGATCTGCAATAAATACCAGGCCGTAATCTTGGTCAGGCCGCCCGAAAGCAGCATGATCAGGAGAATAACGCCTGTCAAAAGAATAATTGTCGTCGGTATCCAGCGTAGAACACGCCACAGCCGCGAGCGGAGGGAGGGCGAATTTGGTTTAGCAAACCCTGAAAGAGTGTGGGATGTCATTCATGCCTCTGAAAATTTTACTCAGCAAATTTGATTTGTTGCCAAAACCAGGTCCCGGGCGGGCCTTTTCACCCGCCCGGGAAACGAGATCAACGCCTGTTATAGGCTATTTCCCTGTCGGCTTGAGGGAGGGTGTCATGTACTTGAAAGGCCCCCAGTGCGTATAGGGTTGAGAGTAGGGATTTTCCGATCCGGGCCAGTTGGTCCAGTAGGTCTGGTCCCACGAGACAAACCCGATGTAGCCAAAGGTCGGAATGCCCGGCATTTCCTCGACGAGGAGTTGCAAGCCCTCGATGCCGATGGCGACGACCTCATCCGTCTTGGATGGATCGGTCTCGCGCAGTCGCTTGATCACATCGTCCAACTCTGCGGATGACCAGCGAGAGGTATGGCCCTTGGTCAGCGTTCCAACCGGCTCGATGTACTCTGAGTTGTAAAAATCCAGAGTCCGATACAGGTCTGCGCCGGCGCCCCACGGCTCCTGAGCCGGCCAGTTGCCCGCAACGTCAAACTCGCCGTTCCCGGTCAACGCTGATACGTTGTCCGACGGGATCTGCACCGCGTCTATGCCAAACTTTTTCCACTGCTGCACGGCCGCGGCCGCGTTCTTGAACTCTAGGTGAGACATGTCGGACCGGCTCATGACCTCGATTTTCCAGGGCTTGCCGTCTGGCAAAAGCCACTTGCCGTCCTTGTCTTTCGAAAAGCCATTCTTCACCAGTAGCTTTTCGGCGGCATCGGGCGCGTACTTGTACCATCCAAGCCCAAAGGCCTGTTTCTGGGCCGCCGGATCATCCGAAACGACGTACCCTCGATCTTTGACGTATGCAACAATTCGCTGCGGGGCCTCTGTGTCGTATGGCTTGAAGGTCTCGCCGTTGCCCAGATCCAGCGCAAAGTCCTTTAACCACGACTGCATCGGCTCGATATAATCTTTGGGGTAAGAACCCAGCGACGGAACGTGAACCGGGCTCAGGGTTGCGGTGCCGTCAACGGCTTGACCTTCGTATTCGGCAATATCAATTGCCAGCAGGAGCGCCCAGCGGACCTCGGCATTGTCGTATGGAGCCTTGGCCGTGTTGAACGTTAGCCCCGTAATCGCGGGATCGTTGTTCACAACCCAGGGGAAGGTCAGTTGATAGGCGCGGTTCGACTTGCCCTGGGCCAACGCAGCCTTGAGTCCCTCGGCCGATAGGTCCACAGCATCAAGCTGATGCGTTAGCTGAGCCAGGATCTTGGCGCCCTCGTTGGCAAAAGCCTGGATAACAATGTACTTGGGCTTGGGTTCGCCATAGAGAATGCCTGTTGGGCTCTTGTCCCAGTCAGCCCGTTTTTCCCAGATGGTCCAATAGCCGGACGGGTCGAAACTATGCAGCTTGTATGGCCCGGTGCCGACGAATGGATTAAACTCGAATGTGATTGGATCAGCTTCCTTTTCAAAAATGTGCTTGGGCATAATCCACGTGCAGCCCCAGCGGTCGAGGAACGTTGTATGGAAGCGCGAGTTCGCCTGCTTTAGCTTGAACGTGACCGTGTAATCGTCGGGGGCGGATACGGATTCGACGTTGTCAGCAAAAAAGGCGTGCGAGTCAAGGCCACTGTACTTGATGAGCGTGTCGACCGTAAAGACCACGTCAGCGGATGAGAATGGCGTACCATCGGCCCACGCGACGCCTTTACGGAGAGGGATGGTCACTTCTGTAAAGTCAGCATTGTACACTGGATCGCCCGAGGCGAGCCCGGGGATGATCTCGCCGGTGGCAAAGTCAACCGACCACAGCGGCTCGTTTGCCAGGTTCTGCATTCCGCGATCTCGCCACTTCCAGCCGACCCAGTTGTTAAAGTTGCCTGGAGCCCCAACGCGCCCCGTGAGCGCGCCGACAATGAGCGTCTCGCTTCTTGGCAGGCCAAGCACATCAGGCGCATCTTCTTTTTGCACAGGAACAGGTGTAGCCGTCACAATGATGGTTTCGGTCTTGACCACTGGGGTCCCCTCGACCTGGATGATACGCGTGACTTCTATCTCTTTTGTAATGACCTCGGGCGTCGGCGTTCCACAGGCCGCCACTAGATTCAAGATCACCAACAGGCTTATTGCAAATAAAACTGACTTGCGCATTTCTTTTTCTCCTATTATACAAATAGTTGGGTAAACCGCGCTGTGTGTGTTGCCTGACTCTAGACTGATTTTTGATGCAGACCTTTTTTCTTGTCAGGCAAAAAAAAAGTCTGTGTTTGTTATGGTGTCTGGTTTTTAATCACCTCCTTTTTGATTTCTGGTATCATTGCCGGTAACGATACCGAGGCTAGGAAAAAAAATATTGTCTGCTTCATCCTTGAGATAGGTTCACGCTCTTCTTGATTGCTCGCTCTCCTTCAATCAGCTTTTGGCTCCACAGCCATATTGCCGGCGATAGCCTGGCAAGAATCTCTAACAACAAGCTGTGTCGCAATCTTGTATGGAGCATTGTCCAGTGGTTTGCCCTCGACCAGGCTGATTAGCATCTCTGTTGCCATGTGGCCCATTTTTTCGATGAATTGATCCACCGTTGTAAGGCCTGGATTGAGGTAGGCCGCTTCGGGGATGTTGTCAAAGCCAATCACCGATAGATCCTCTGGGATACGCAGCCCAGCCTCGCGGGCGGCTTCTATCGCGCCGATGGCCGATTTGTCATTTGCCGCCAAGATGGCGGTGGGTGGCTGGGGTAGGGCGAGAAGGCGATGGGCGCACACCCGGCCAATTTCTGTCGTATAGTCTCCCACTTGAATCAGAGTTTGATCTGACGGGAGACCGGCCTTGGCCAGCGCATCCAGGTAACCTTGTCGTCTGTGGCTGGCGCTCTGCAGGTCAGGGCGGCCACCGATAAAGCCGATGCGGCGATGCCCCAATCCGATCAGGTATTCCATGGCTGCCACAGCGCCGGCGTGATTGGTCGAGAGGACCGATGGACAATTGGGGCTTTCGTTGTTGGGGTCAACCGCTACCACTGGAGCGGTTGTGGAAAAGCTGGTGGCAGCCGGTGTGACGATGACGATTCCATCGGTGATGCTGCCGTTGAGTAGAGAAACATAGTGCCGCTCTCGCTCGGCCGTTGAGGGTTTTTTGATGCTGCCGCTGGTGTACACAATGAGGTCATAATCAATGTCTGTAATGGCTCGGTTGACACCTTTCATGACTTGGATGGAAAAGGGGTCTTCAACATTGGCCACAATCAGGCCGATGACATTGGTGCGGTGACTGCGCATGCTGCGAGCCGCCAGGCTGGAAGTGTAACCTAACTGTTGGATGACGCCTTGGATTCTTTCATGGGTTTCTAGTGCAACGTCATCCTTGTCGTTCAGCACGCGAGATACGGTCGAGACCGATACCCCCGCCGCCTTGGCCACATCTTGGATTGTGATGGTTGTTTTGGCGCGTCGCATTGATCCCCTTTGATCTGATTCCCAAGCCCGGTAACGGTTTCGGTATCCTTCCCGGCATCATTTCCAGAATACCACAAATAAATGGCGTTGTCAAGCCTTTTGGAGCGGTGACTGACTTGGCTATTGACAAAAGAGTTCTCTCTGTGGTATCATAATATCGATTTCGGAAACCGATTTCAGAAACCGATTTCAGAAACCGTAGCAGTTTGTCCTTCTGGTGAGTTTACCAATGTCACGCGCAACGATTGCCGATGTAGCTCGCATTGCAAAGGTTTCCAAGAGCACCGTCAGCCGGGTGCTCAGTGGAAACACAAATTACATGCGCGACGAAACACGTGAGCGCGTTCTAGACGCAGTCGCTGCATTGAATTACCACCCCAGCGGCGTAGCCCGCAGCCTTGTATTGAAACGTACCCTTACAGTTGGTCTTCTCATATCAGACGTAGGGAACCCTTTTTACTCCGATGTTATTCACGGCGCTGAGGATGTGGCTATTGCCCATGGTTATGGTCTGTTTCTTTGTAGCACCAATTACGATTTGCAGCGCGGTTGGGCATATATCCAATCGCTGGCCGACAAGCAGGTTGACGGCGTTCTGATAATGTCAAGCAGCATGTCCGACGAATGGCTGCTCGAACTTGCGCGACATCAGATCCCGACTGTCGTGGTGGACTGGAACGCGCGACATGCCGTTACAGGTGGGTTCCACTTTATAACGCAGGATTTCGAGACGGGCATCCGAGAGGCCGTTGATCATTTGGTTGGCCTGGGTCACAGACGCCTGGCCCATGTGAGCGGGCCTCTGGACTTGGAAACCTCGCGCATTCGCCGCGATGCATTTCTCAAAGCTTTGGCTATACACGGGATTGATTCGGCACAGGCCCAGATTGTAGAAGGCAACCTGCGCACGGATGGCGGCCGGCGCGCCCTGGCTCAACTTTTAGAACTTTCGACACGGCCCACTGCTGTCTTTGCTGCCAATGACCTGACGGCGATTGGAATTATCTGGGCCGCGCGCGATTATGGCTTGCAGGTTCCCCAGGATTTGTCTGTAGTTGGATTGGACAATATTCAACTCGCCGCCGAGATCACCCCGGCTTTGACGACCGTCGCTTTACAGCGCTATGAATTAGGCCGCATGTGTATGCAAATGTTGCTTGACCTTCGATCCTCTAAACATTCACGCTTGGAGACGTCGCACAGCGAGATGGTTAGCCATCTGGTGACTCGCCAATCCACTGCGCCACCAAGATCTGAGGATGCTAGCGCGCACAGCGAGTAGCAGAGAGGAGTGCAATGAGCAAGTATCCGAACGATCTTTCCCGTACCGACGTTCCCTCCCCGCAAGAAGGTCTCGTCAGGGCTGAGACTGCCGCCGCACCTCATGCGCTGCGCATGATCAACATCGAGAAGTATTTTGGCCTCGTGTGCGCGCTCAAAAACATCAATCTCGAGGTAGGCTCAAACGAGATTATCGGACTCATCGGCGACAACGGCGCTGGTAAATCGACCATGGTCAAGATTCTCACCGGGGTGTTTCCGCCGACCGGCGGCGAGCTCTACATCGCTGGTCAGAAGGTAAATCTCCGCGCCTATAGCGTCAAGCGGGCGCACGCGCATGGCATCGAAACCGTCTACCAAGACAAATCGCTCGGTGAAAAGCAGGTCTTGTGGCGGAATTTTTTCATTGGGCGTGAGATTACTCTTCCATTCGGTTTCATTGATGTCAAAAGGGAAAAAGAGATTGCCAACGAAATCATGGTCAATACAATCGGATTTCGAGGCAAGGGCATCACGGTTGATTCAAATGTGAGATCGCTTTCTGGTGGTGAGCGCCAGGGAGTTGCGATTGGACGAGCGATGTATTTTGATGCCAGTCTCATCATCCTCGACGAGCCAACAACCGCCCTTTCTCTGAAGGAAGTGCGCAAGGTGCTCAGCTTTGTGCACAAAATCAAGCAAGCCGGCAAGGCATGCATCTACATCTCCCACGACATCCAGGACGTGTACGAAATCTCTGACCGCTTTGTCATCATGGACCGCGGAGAGATTGTGGCAAGCATCATGAAGCAAGAGATCAGCCTGAAAGCGTTGGATGATTTCCTGCTCGAATACGCCCACGGTCTGAAGGACAAGGAGGAATCGTGAAACAGCCTGGTTCCTTGCTGACATTCCTTGGAAGAATTGAGGGCCTCCCGGTTGTTGGGATATTGGCGCTCTTGTACGGCGCATTTATCATCACGGCGCCAAATGTTTTTACCCAGCCCCTGATTTACATGTCCTTTCTGCAGACTGTGCCCCCGCCGCTTGTCCTGGGTTTGGGGCTTACACTCGTCATCACTGCAGGCGAGATTGATCTGAGCTTCCCTGCGGTAGTCGCGTTGGCCGGGTTTGTCTTTGCCTGGACCTTTAAGCACTTGCCTGCGCCCTGGGCGGCATGGATCGGCGTTATTCTTGCCCTCGCCGCCGGCGCCTTGGTGGGGTATATCAATGGCCTATTCGTCGCAAAAATCCACGTGCCTTCAATCATGACGACCCTCGCCGGGCAATTCTTTTGGTACGGAATCACGATTTTGCTCGCGGGCGGGCTTCAATTGAACATCAAGGAGGTAGAGGCGACCGGCGTTCATGCGCTCCTCACCGGCCGGATTTTGGGAGTTATCCCCGCCCAGGCGGTCTGGACGCTGGGGCTGGCTGTGTTTCTCTGGTTCATTCTCAACCGGCACAAATTCGGCGAGGAGATTATGTTCATCGGCGATAACCCGAACGTGGCGCAGGTCATGGGGATTGATGTAGAGGCCACCCGGATCAAGCTATTTACCTTGATGGGCGTGATTGCGGCTTTCGCCGGCCTGTTGCTCACCATTGAAATAAATGTCTTTTTTCCAACGCAGGGCGCAGGTTTTATGCTACCAGTCATGGCGGCGGTCTTTATCGGCGGGACCTTGATTTCCGGCGGCCAGGGCAGCATCGTTGGCACTTTTTTCGGCTCCTATATCATCGGCTCGCTTCAAGCCGGGGTGGTTGCCACCGGCATTACCAGCTATTGGGTTCAGTCGGTGATGGGCCTCATTATGGCTGTCGCCGTCGCGCTCAACGTCATGATTGGAGAGGGACGCATCGCCGTGCTTTCTGGCCGAATCCGCCGCTGGATAGCAGAGAAAGGAGGTGAGGCCGAAGCCAGATAATGTGATGGTTTGTTTCAGCCTGATAGTTCGAGTCGCTCAAGACAAATCTAGGTAACTACTCAGCCGGCATCCTTCGACTACGCGCCGCGCATCCTGAGCGAAGTGAAACGCAGTCGAAGGAGCGCGGCGCTCCGCTCAGGATGCTGAGTTACGTTCTTAGAAAGGGCAAGCTATGTCAAATTGGCTCTTTGGGATTTCGCGTGGTAGACCTAACCCCTCCCACTCCCCCCTTTGGGGGTCGCGGGACAGGCTGGCCACCTTCCCTCATAGGGAAGGGGGAACACGCTCCCCTCTCCGCTTCGGGGAGGGGCTGGGGGAGGGGTCCACCACAGCAGCTCCCAAAGAATCGTCAACTTTGAAATCCGCCCGCTTGATTCTTGTCGTTGCCCTGTTTGTTTCAGTGGGCTGCGGGGTCTTTCGACCTTTGCCCACCCCTACCGCCTTACCCGCCCCTACCTCCTTGCCTACTCTGGCCCTGACCTCTCGCCCCATCGCCGCCACAGCCACATTGGCCTCATTTTCCACCGACCCATTCGAGCTTGTCTCGCCAGATAGCCTGCTGGCCTTTACGGCCGATTTGACCGCCATCCAGCCTTATTCTGGGTGGCGTAACTCGGGCACGCAGGGCGAGCAGGAGGCGTTAGATTACGTTGCCAGCCGGTTGGACGAGTGGCAATACCTGCACAGCCTGGGCTTAGAGTTGGAGCGGCAAGAGTTTCATGTCTTTATGGCCACCGAGATTTGGGAGGCCCAGGTTCACCTGCAAGTCAACGGCCAGATGATGCGAGCGCCGGCCAATGGCCTGCGCGGCGACCGTGACAATATCGCCCTGGCGCTGCGCTTTGATTCGGACGGCAAGCTGAACGACCAGGCGCGCAACCCGGTAACGCTAGACGCAGCGGCGGTTTTGATCCGCACCGCCGACGAACTTGTCAACCGTCCTGACTCTGACATGGAAGGCAAAATCGTGTTTCTGGATTACGCCGTCATTGACCGCGCTGTGTTGGGAAAAGCCAAAGCAGCCGAAAATGCCACGAATCTGCTAGAAAAAAAGCCGGCCGGCGTGGTGCTGGTGACGCAATTTTCCAACAAACAAGGCGTCAGCCACGGCGTGTTTGTGGGTGATGTGAGCGTGATGAACACTCAGGAAACTGAGCCAGCCCCCCCTACCCTCTACGCGCGGCTGGAAGACCTGGCCGTGGCCGGAATCAACACCTGGAGCGACCTGGAACACGTACAAGCGGCGCAAATGATGTGGGACGCCGACGTATTTTCACCGGCCACGTCGGGCAATCTCATCGCGCGCATCCCTGGGGCCGATCCATCGCGCGCCATCATCTTGGGCGCGCACATTGACAGCCCCAACAGCCCCGGCGCGCTGGATAACGGCAGCGGCTCGGCCATTTTGCTCGAGATAGCCCGCATCCTCAACGAAACGAAAATCCAGCCCCCCACCGATTTGTACCTGGCCTGGTTCGGCAGCGAAGAGTTAGGGCTGTACGGCTCTAACCATTTTGCCGCCACCCATCAAGAACTGCTGGATAAAACCGTGGCCATGCTGCAAATAGACGCGCTTTCGTACCCGCTCGACGGCATTTCCGCCAGGCTAGAGCTGGAAACGTGGTCGTATGGCAAGCTGGGCAACCCCCGGCTCACCTGGCCCAATTATCTACAGAAACTGGCCGCCCGGCAAGACATTAGCGTGACGCCGGCGAATGGCTATTACGCCGCATCAGATAACGGCGCATTCGGTGGCTTTGACGTGCCCAACGCCAATCTGATCTACCTGAACAACGCAGAAATGGAATTGGCCGGAGGCATCCACAACGCATCTCATTTTCACGATCCCTATGACACAATAGAGCTGGCCCAGAAACAATCGGCGCTGTTTGAGCAAATGGCCCGCGTGGCGTTGGCGGCGGCGCTTTACCCGGCGGATGCAGCCCAGCTCAAGGTCACGCCGCTGCCAGACCGGCGCGCCGTCTTTATCGCCAGCCATACCGAGGCCGTGCACCTTGCGCCCACCACCTTTACCGAGCTGGGCATGGCCCTTGCTATGGAAGGATTTGATGTGGACATGATTCCCTACGGCCAGCCGGTGACGCCAGACGATTTGAACGATGCAGATATTGCCATCGCCCTGCCCGTGTTAGATTATCCCAACGCCGATGGAGAGACCCTATCGCTGTATGACGAGGCATGGAGCCAGGAGGAAATCGCGGCGATGGAAAATTATGTGGCCGACGGCGGCTTGTTGGTGCTGACCAATACGGCATTTCGCTTCAAGTACAGCTCAACGCTGCTGGACCCCAACGAAGATTGGAGCGATATGAACGCGCTGGCGGGGCGCTTTGGCATCGTCTACACCGAAGGCAAGTCAAACGCGCGCTCAGTCAATCCAGAGGGCGACAGTCCCTTGACCAAAGGCCTCGGTTATTTGTGGCTGTCAGGAGGCAGTGTGCCTTTGACCATTGAGAGTGGCCAGGTTTTGGCCCAATCGGGCAAGATTGTGCTAGCGGCGATGGTGGACCACGGCCAACAAGGCGGCCAAGTCTTGGCGCTGGCCGATGTGGCTATGATGAGCTATAGCGGCGAGACAGCCAACAACCTGGACTTTTGGCGCAACCTGGCCCGCTACGCCCGCAGATGACAAGAACCATAGCCCCAGCTTGACCGACGGAATTCACCACGGAGACACGGAGAGCACAGAGAAAACCTGAAAAATCCTCCGTGTCCTCCGCCCTCTGTGGTAAAAATTAGATAGGTCCACTGAAAAAACTGGGATTTAAACCGCAAAGAGCGCGAGTTTTATCTGCAGGACAGCCAAGGCCATATTTGATTTCTTTGCGTCCTTTGCGTTCTCTGCGGTGAAAAAGATCTTTTTTCAGCAGAGTCATTAGATTCGTCAGTCAACCAGACCTAGGTCAAAAAAATGATCGCCGCGCCAACCAGCGCCACCAGCGTGCCGATCACCGAGCGGGGAGTGATGGCTTCGTGGAAAACCCAGTGCTCCAGCGGAATCAGCAGAATGGGGCTGAGGCCGGTTAGCGTTGAGGCAATGCCCATGGGCGCATTTTGCACCGCCACCATCGAGAGCCAGACGCCGATAAACGGCCCAGCCAGCGCGCCGCCCATCATCAACAGCACCGCCACGCGATCCTTCAGAGCAGGCCAGGTGGATTTCACTCGCCCCTGGGCCAGCGTGATCAGCCAAATGGCGACCGCCGCCACCACCACCATTCGAATGACGGTGGCCGATAGCGGCGGAAAGCCGCCCGCCAGCCCCTGCTTGGAGAGAATATAACCCACCGCCTGCCCCACCGCGCCGCCCACGCCAAACAGCACGCCAACAAGAAAAGACTGCCCCTGCGTGGCTGGGCCGGATTCTTTAGCCGAACGCCTTTCTGAAACCACCCAGGCAATGCCGCCAATGGTGACCAGCATGGCTGCAAGCTCGACCGGCAGCAGCAGCTCGCCAAAGGCAGCCCACGCAATCAGCGTGCTGAGGACAGGCACGAGCGTCATGATGAGCATGGCGCGGCGCGGCCCGATGAGGACAAACGCCTGGAACAGGCAGGCATCGCCCAGCGTGAGGCCCACAATGCCAGAAAGCCCCAGCCACCCCCACCGGGCCAGCCCGGCCTCCAGCGGCCACAGCCTGCCATGCACCGCCAGGTGCGCGGCAGAAAGATACAGTACGGCCAGAATCAGGCGGATACGATTGACAACCAGCGACCCCACCCGCCGGCCCGCCAACGTGAATTGGATAGAGCTAAACGACCATGCCAACGACGTGCCCAGTGCAGCCAGTTCGCCCATAAATATTCTCCTTGCAGCCATTGTACCCCAAGCACGCCGGACTGCAACCGACAGCATTAGAGTCTATCGGAAATAACGCAGCCAACGTATCCCTATACGTTGGCGGACTGGCACACTTGCACCTGCGCTGCGCTTGGCGCAAGTGCAGGTGTGGGGATGCCAGTCCTGCTATTTCCGATAAGGTCTATTGTAAATCTTTGTCTACTTTTGCTTCGAAATCCCGCAATGTGGGCTATAATTGCCTTGCACCCCCTCGCCCAAATTTGGGAGAGGGGCTAGGGGTGAGGGCCAACCAAGGCGTATGAACCTACGGCCTCCCAGTGGTGTCTTGTACTGTAGAGGGCATACGTGAAAGGGCGAGCGAGTGTTAGCTGATCAAGACCTGGTAGAACGAATCCTAGAACGCGATGCGCACGCGTTTGAGCAGCTCTTTGAACGCTACGAGGAGATGATTCGGCGGCACTTGATGCACATTGTGCGCGACGAGGCCATGGCCCAAGACCTGGTTCAAGAGGTGTTTCTGCGAGTCTGGACGCGCGCCGAGCAATGGAACGGCCAGGGGCCTTTTAAGGCCTGGCTGTACCGGATTGCCACCAATCAGGCTCTCAACAGCCTGCGCTCGGTGCGCCGGCGGCGCGAACAGCCGTTGGACGAGCCGGAAGAGTGGGCCGACGAGGAAGAGGGGAGCCTCATCCCCGCCTGGCTGGTTGACGTTTCTGCATTGGGGCCAGATGCCAGCCTGGAGTTGAGCGAGCAACGGGACCAATTCCGCCAGCTCGTCGAGCGCCTGCCTGAAGACAAGCGCGAGGCTTTTCGTCTGGTGCACCAGATGGAAATGAGCATCCGCGCGGCGGCCGACGAGTTGGGCGTCCCAGAGGGCACCGTCAAATCGCGCCTGCACTATGCCAAAAACCGCCTTGCCAGCCAATGGCAAGAGCTGGAAACAAGTTAGGCGCAGCTCGCGCCACCAGGAGGTTATGTGGATACATTTAATCACAAAAGCGACTATGTGAACGTAAACGGCATCCGCCTGCATTATCTGGATTGGGGTGGGAATGGGCCTGTTCTTTTGTTTCTGACCGGCTTGGGATCCTCCGCGCATATCTATGATAAATTCGCCCCACGCTTTACAGACAAGTTTCGTGTCATTGCCTTAACTCGGCGCGGGCATGGAGATTCGGACTATCCCGAAACGGGTTATGACCCAGATACATTGACAGAAGATGTGCGACAATTTATGGACTCGCTCAAGATTGACAAGGCAATTTTGGTGGGACATTCCATGGCCAATGTTGAGCTGTGTCATTTTTCTGCGTTATATCCAGAACGAGTTCTCAAATTGGTATTTCTGGATGCCGCTTATGACAGGTCATCAGCAGTATTTAAAGCTATGGTGAAAAATAGCCCCCTGAAGAATATTCCGATTCCAGGTGAAAATGATGACCATTACTCCATCGAGGAATATGTTGCTTCCATCAAAAAGCGTTATCCTTATTGGGCGGCTATTTGGGGCAAAGTGGTAGAAGAAGAGATTCTTCATGCGGTCAAGAAAAGCCCCGAAGGAAAAATTGTTGACAAGATGACTGATGGCATTTGCAAAGCGTTCAGCGACACCTTGAGCAGCTATACGCCAGAAAATTCAAAAATTCAGGCGCCTGTGCTAAGCATCTATGTGATTCTGGACGGCGACGATGCTCTATCTTTGGATTACATGACTGTAGAGCAAAAAGCGCTCGTTACCGAGTTTTTCGATACGATAAGGCCACCGCTCACAAGGGAATGTATTGAGCAATTCCGCCGTGATGTTCCACATGCTAAAATCATAGAAATTAAAGGACATCATCATTGTTTTATAAAACAGGAAGAACTCGTTTTCGACGAGATGAGAAAATTCCTGTTAGAAGGGTAAAGGGGAATATAATGTCTATCAATTTTTCTACACCCTGGCACAAGGCGTCGTTCGACCGCTTTGTTCAGGAACGCCTGCCGCAATTGCTGGCCGAGCGATTGCCGCTCGTTGGCTATCAGGTCCAGTCCACCGGCCGCTATACCTGTCGCATCATCGTCACGCTGGCCTCTGCCTCCGGCGATATTGAAACAATCTACAACATCCCTCAGCCAGATAAAGATGGCATCTTTGAAATCCAGGGAGAACTCAGAGTCGTCGTGCCCACCGCCTCGAACGAGGAACTGGATACCGCCACGATCCGCTGCGTGGGAGAGCAACTGTACGAATACATCCAAGAGCGGGTGGGGCAAGCCCCAGCCGACTTGCCGTGGAGCGTTGAGCTGGCGCGCGTGTGGCTTGCGCTCGATAGCTGGATTGACACATATCTGCGCGGCCTGGTTCGGCCACAGGCCCAATGGCTCGACACGACCAACTGGCTCAGCATCCGCACCCACTTGCGGCGGCTCTTTGTTTTGGACTGCAGGCAAGTAATCGCGCCGGGCCAGGCCGGCCTGGTCTGCCCGTTCGAGACGCCAGAAGGCCCCTACTTGGGCCGCATCTTTACCGTGGCCGTTGGGGCTGAAATTCGGGATGAAAGATTGGTCCTCGTGGACGGGCGGCCCGAAGCAACGTTGGGTGTTTGCACTTCAATGATCCCCTTTTTGGAGCACAGCGACCCCAATCGCCTGTTGATGGCCGGGCCTACAATGCGCCAGGTGATCGCGCCGCCCGACCCGGAACCGGCGCTGGTGCAGACCGGCAACGAACCCGATGCGCCTGATTTTTGGTGCGGGCGCAATCTGTTGACGGCCTTTATCTCCTGGGGAGCAGATACTTTTGCCGATGGCATCGTGGTCAGCCAGTCTTGCGCTCACCGCTTGAATTACCCTTACCCGGTCGAGCCAGGCGACAAGCTTGCCAATCGCCACGGAACGATAGGCGTGGTGAGCCGCGTTTTGCCCGACGATGAAATGCCTCACCTGGCCGACGGCACACCGGTAGAGCTGGTGTACAACTTTTCCGGCTTGCACGTGCGCATGAACTTTGGGCAACTGCGCGAAGCGGCGATGGGCCGCATCGCTCGCGCCGAGGGCGCGCCGGCCATCGTTCCGCCCTTTGG
>JBGSMF010000217.1:0-16824 GCA_041740315.1 Thermoflexales bacterium | reverse complement strand
CCCCCGCCCGCGTTGCGAAGCCAGCGTGGGCTATTGTGTTTCGCTCCTGCGACGGGCCTGCGTCTTATCATTGACGCTGTAAGACTGCGTTTCATAGTTGAAAAAATCACAACAGAGTGAGCAGAGAGAGGTATAATGCAGTTCGGCTATTCTGCCGGGTAAGTCGAGCTTCTTCAAATACGCCCTCCATGCCATAATCCTCGATTGCGCGTTGCCATTTGCGCAATTGTCTTGCCCATTGGCGGCATTTTGTCGGCGTCAGATCGGCTGCCAGGATGGCTTCACTCCAGGCGTTTTCTAAATCCTCAAAGAGACCGCTGGCTTCACCGTCGGAATCGTCGAGGGTGGTCCACTCTTTGACGTACTCATCGGTGATGGCGGCCAGGGTATCCAGAGCAGCGGGGCCTTTGACCAGTTCCAGCAGTTGCCGTACTTGATTGACTACCCGGCTAACTTGTCAGTAAGCCTGCGATCGGCGCATGTGGTCCAGCGAATGTACGATGGAGTGAACCTGGCTGCGGACATAGCGGGGATCAATGGCTGTGGGCGAGGCCGCCTGAGCGCTTTTGGAGCGTTGGCTCTGTTTGGGTGTGTCCAACTGGTCTTCGATCTCGTCAACCATGCCTGGATAATGTGCTGCCAGGTTCAGGAGCAAGGCCTGTAGCTGTTCCTTTTTCAAGCTGGCCAACGTTTCTTCGAGAGGCGGGTGGGCACGAATGACGCCGGGTTTGTGCAAACAGGTCAGCAAGACAACCACAATGTGTTTGCACCAGCCACCCCAATCATAGGGACAGGTGCAGGTAGTATCTGTCAAGCAGCGGGTGTTAAAAGTGATGTTGACCTGGTAAGGCTCATAGTCACTGCCCCTGACTCTGGCTTGGATCTCGTTGCCACGCTGTACCAACGAGATGATTGCTCCACTGTGATAGTACTCTTTGCCGCGCTGGAACGATTGGGCTGTGGTCTGCTGGCGGATGGCGGCTTCGCTGAGAGCCGGCAACTTGCTTCTCCTTTTTGTCATTGCTGAACACAGCTTTCATAACTAGATCATCCAGTGCCTCTAGCAGCGTTATTGGGTCTTGTGCCTCAATCCCCTGGAGGGTATGTTTGTGAATTTTATCAAGCTGGATAGCCCGCTTATTTGCCCCACTCTCTTTCTAGGCGTTGGATAATGGCTTTGAGCAGTCCCGGCCGTATGTGCAGCGAGGAGCGCTGTGGCAAGGCATGTAGCAAGTTCAGCATCTCAGGTGGTGTTCGCAGTCCTCGTCGCACACTGCGAATCAATAAGCCAATCGTGCCATGCACTTTATAGCCGCGCTGTTCGGCGACAAGACGCGC
Source organism: Thermoflexales bacterium (assembly GCA_041740315.1). Taxonomy (GTDB): domain Bacteria; phylum Chloroflexota; class Anaerolineae; order Fen-1058; family Fen-1058; genus JBGSMF01. The sequence continues at coordinate 15,486 of JBGSMF010000217.1, read as the reverse complement.
GGCCGCGTCATCAGTGAGGAACCAGGCACTGGGATGTAGCTCCATTAGGCTGAGCGACTCCACCTCGCCGCGGTCCAGGCTAAGAGCAATAGCCAGGGCCCGCAGTTCCTCTGATAGCTTTGGGGCCACGACCCGCTGTAGTGACAAACCCTCCGCTCTCAATGCTTGCGGCTGGTGGTGGTTTACCTCTTCCCATACGGCTTCGACCACATTCAAAGGTTCCAGATCGCCCAGGCTATCCAAGGCATCCAGTTCAGCGAGATGAATGAGAGGGCCAGCGTCAAGAATTGCCTCAGTCATCTCCGTCCAGTCCCCACTCTACATCTTGCCAGATGAAATGTTCCGACAGTTCCATCTGGTGCGCTTCAAGATACCGCCGCAGCGCTTCAATGATCAAGTCGTTGAGATTGGGGAACCAGCCAGCTTGAACATAGCTTTGAACTTGTTTTGCCAGACGCGGAGGCAAGCTAATTGTTGCATTTACCTCAGACATACGGTACTCCTTGTCTAGTATGATACCATCTTTTGTTCTCTGAGGCAATGTGCTCGACCTGGCAGGAAGCGATTGCGCGACTGAGTATGGTTATGGGGCCGCCACTCCCAAAGCCTGATCGTGCCGTCGGCTGTACTTGTGGCCAGCATGCGGCCATGGAGACGGTGCTGGCGAGGGTGTTAGCGGTACTTGAGAGCAGCCAGCAAATATCAGGACAGCCATGGGTATGCATCGAGCTGGCAGCATGCCTGAGAACTGGTCGCGGTTTGATTGGTTTTGGAATCTCCTGGATTCAAATTCCGACCATGGCGTGTACGCCTTGGGGTATTTCAAGCGAACCCTATTTAAACGTTCTTCATAGCTGAGTGTCATTTTGTTTCTTTGATTGTATTGGTGTCAACTTAACGGTTTGTCATTGCGAGCCGCCGCAGGCGGCGAAGCAATCTCGCACTTGGATTGCTTCGGCGCTCCGCGCCTCGCAATGACGGCGGCTCCTAAGTTGACACTAATGCTTTGATTGTGTATCAGCGACTGTTTGGCGGCGTAATCACGCAACGCCAGCACCAAGTCGCCATAGAGATCTGTTTCTTGGACAGACATCGTAATTCTCCTCTACCGCCCACCAGTCCGGTGCGGTCGTTTAAATTCCAACTGTGTTCCGATATGTCATGGGCAGTTTCACTCTTGCCGTCGTGGCCGATATTGGATGGCTTCGGCCAGGTGGGCCGGATTGATATTCTCCGCGCCGGCCAAGTCCGCAATGGTGCGCGCCAGCTTGACGCTTCGCGTGCGATGAAACGCCCGCGCCGAAAGCTGCAATCCGCAGGACGGCTGTTGCCGTTGCGCCATGGCCGCTTTGAGCAGACTTTGCCCGGCGACCCCCGACCGAAGGGAGTGGGGGAGTGTCGAGCTTGCAACCTGCCCTGCCAGCCTGTGCAGGCCGCAGGCTGCCGGCAGAGCAGGCAGGGTACACGCGCACATCGGCTGATCCTACACCCTGGACTGCCCGTCCACCTCACACGCAAAGGTGGATCTCATGATACTCCTTTCGCTTTGCGGCGCAAATCGGTTCAAAGATGTGGGTAATGGATAGCTGGTCGGCAGACAGGGTGTGCGCCACGCGAAGCGGATTTTGCCGGGGCGCGGCAGGCGACCCCCGCCCGCGTTGCGAAGCCAGCGTGGGCTATTGTGTTTCGATGTGCAGGCTTGCGTCTTATCATTGACGTTATGATACCACATCACACATTAGAACACGGCACAGGTGAACGCATAACGGTATAAAGCATCCCACCAACTACGCGCCCAGACTGATCCAATCGAAAAGCAATTGCGGCGGCTTGCAAAACTGCGGCGCTTGTTACAGGCGTTGCAACTGCGCCTGTAGTGCAGGCCGCCGCTTATATTGATCTTTTACCTTTTGCAGATAGGCTTGCCATTCATGGGCTTGCCCCATTTGTGTATAGGCCTTCTTGGCTCTCTTCAACCAATTGGCTGCGATGGGATAGTTCTTGCTCTTGGCTTCCACCATCAGCCGCTCAGCTTGTTTGACGCTCATGCGCGCTACCCACTCAGGTCGGTGAGGTGTAACAGCATCGGCAACTGTCTCGATCACCTGGCACCAAACATCGCGCTGCTCCGCAACCTTGATCGCGGCATCCCACTCTTGTTCTGAGAGCAGCACCTGGGCCAGCGTCATGTCATCGTGCGATTTTTTCAGCATCTCCATAACCTGTGGTTGCAGCTTGGGCCAGGCGGCCCCGGCCAATCGCTTTATGGTCTCGTAAGTTGCCAGTGTAGGGCGCTCGGGAAAGGCAGCCAGCCATGCCTGTAGAGCTTGCTCTGCACGCCCTTGCGCTTCTTCGATGGGGCCGAGCCATTCGCCCAAGTGCGCCTTGGAGCCGGCCAGCTTCAAGCCGCGCTCGCCCATCGAAATGGCTTCGGCGATGCGCCCCAATTCGCGCAAATGCTCCGCCATTGTGCAAGCATCTGGCGCAGAAGCCAGATGCTTTTCCGCGTAAGTGATGGCCTCGGGCGCGCGTTCCAAATCGCACAACATGAGCGCATAGCGCAAGTGCCGCCCCGTCTTTTGGCACAAAGCCAGATACTCGTCGGCGCGGCCTTGTCGTTTGAGGACATTGAGTTTGGCTTCAGTCAGATCGCCAAAGGTGCTTGTTCCCCACTCATCATCATAGGTTTCTTCGTCCTCGTCCTCATCGTCATTGGCTCGGCTCCGAACCGCACCGCGAGGCGCAGTTGGTTTGGAGGCTTTGACAGACGTTTGCTCTGCATCCCAACCCGACGTAGCCGCTTGAATGGCAAGGTCGAGGCCATCTTCCATGCCATAGCCAGACAGATAACTGGACTGCTTCTCCAACCGGCGAACCAGCTTTTCGCGCTCCACGGCGCTCAAGTCCAGGCTGAGGATGACCTCCGCCAACGGCTGGCCCAGGCCGCTCATAAAATCGCCCAGGTAGCCATCCGAATCGTCAATGTATTCGATGCCGTGCCCGGCTTCCTCGATCAACGCCATGAGAATCGCCAGCGCGGTCTCCGGGTCGCCCGCATCGAGGAATTTGGTCGCCGACTGCTGCACTTCATGCAGTTGATCGGTCAATCCACCCACGTGCCAGTACGCCTCGGACGCGCGCATACCGTCGAGGCTATGTAGGATGCCTATAACCTGGCGGCGATAGACCTCAGCATCCACCTGCTTGTGACGCTTCTTTTTGCGCTTGCTCGACGCCGTTGGGGACGCAATGGCCGCCTCGACCCAGTTGTACAATTCGGGCCGTTCGCGCAACAAGCGAGTCATCAATGCAACCAAGCCATCGTGATCCAGATCAGCTAATAAGTCAGCAGGATCCTGGCGCACTGCAAATTGTTTTGGATGATGCACATAGGCTAATAGCAAGGCGACGGTATGTTTGCACAGCCCACCTTGCTCGTAGGGGCAGGTGCAGGCTGTGGAGCGAATGCCGGCTTCGTCCAGTTCAACCTGCACGTGGTAATAGGGCTCCTGTGTGCCTTCGCAATCGCCCATCAATAGGCTATCTTGAATGGCGGTATTGGAGATTGCTCTGCTGCCGTGATATTCTTGACCACGCGCAAAGCTTTGCGGGGTTGATGCCGCGCGAATGATAGACTCGCTCAGTTTCGGCAGATTCATTCCTCCTCCAAATCGTACAGCAAGCCCAGCAATTCGTCAGCCAGCTCTTCCTGATCTTCTGCGCGTCCTTCTTCAATGGCGTCTTGGATTTCTTTTACCAAGTCCTGCAGATCTTCCACGCCTTGGCGCTTGCTGTCGAGCACCTGGCGCGCGCGCGCCAGCAATGCCGCCAAGTCTTCTGACGCAGGCTGCCCGCGGCCTTCAAGCGGGGCCGCTAGGGCTAACCCTGCAATGTGCTCGGCGGCGGCAATCTTTTCCGTAGCATTCATGCGCTTGTGTTCGGCTTTGACGGTGATGCTTTGTTCCTTGCGAGTGCCGCGATCCACCGCCGTGACGTGCAGGATGCCGTTCAAGTCCAGGTCAAATTGCACGGTGATGGTCGGCGGCTGGCCGGGGGTTTCGGATTCCAACCCTTCAAACAGGAAATCACCCAGCAACGTGTTGCGCGAGGCGATTGGCTCCTCGCCTTGGTAGACCTTGACATTGATAGCCGTTTGGTCGGGATAGACCGCAAAGAAAAGCTCGGTATGCGAGGCCGGGATAGTAGTATTACGATGGATGATGGGCGCAAAGCGATCGGGGATCAATTGTCCAAAGCGCCAGGTGGCCACTTCAATGCCCAACGAATGCGGCGTGACATCTACCAGGATGGCGTCGAGCGGCTCGCCGGAGATAATGGCCGCCTGGACGCCGGCGCCCAGCGCCACGGCTTCATCGGGATTGATGGCAACCTGCGGTTCTTGATCAGTATGAGCGGTCACCAGCTCCCACACCAACGGGATGCGCGTTGAGCCGCCCACAAATAGGATACGGTCCAGGTCGTTTGCCTCAATGCCGGCGTCGGCCAGCGATTGGTCAAAGGCCTCCAGCGTTTCATCCAACAGGTCACGGATCATGTCTTCAAACTCGTGGCGCGACACTTCCACGTCCAGGTGCAATGGCTTGCCATCCTTGTCAAGCAGGTACTCTTGGCGCACGCGGGCGAACGGCTTGGACGAAAGCTCGATCTTGGCCTCTTCGGCGGCGCGGGTCAGGCGGGCCAATGCCTTGCGGTCCTGGCGCGGATCAAGGCCGTGTTCTTTTTCAAACAAATCGGCCAGGTGATTCATCAACCGCTCGTCAAAGTCGTCGCCGCCCAGGTGGGTATTGCCGTGGCTGGCGCGCACTTCGATCACGCCACTGTTGAGCTCGATGATGGACACATCGAACGTGCCGCCGCCCAGGTCGTACACCGCCACCATTTCCCGATCCGTGACGCGATCCAGGCCATACGCCAGCGCCGCCGCCGTCGGCTCGTTGATGATGCGCTCGACGGTGAACCCGGCGATTTCGCCGGCGTCTTTGGTGGCCTGGCGCGCGGCGTCGGAAAAATAGGCCGGCACGGTGATGACGGCGCGCTTTACTTCTGCCCCCAGGTTCGTCTCGGCAATGCGCTTCATCTCGCGCAAGATGATGGCCGAAATTTCCCAAGGCGTGTAAGCTCGGCCATTGAGCGCGATGGTTTCGTTGCTGCCCATCTTGCGCTTGATGGACTTGACCGTGTTCTCAGGATATAGCACATATTGATTGCGGGCCGGCGTGCCCACCAGCAAGCTGCTGTCAGGCGAAAACCCGACGACCGAGGGCACAATCCGCTCGTGGACATTAGGCAAGATAGCGGGTTTGCCATCGCGGACAAACCCCACGGCTGAAAAAGTCGTGCCCAGGTCAATGCCAATGATTTCAGTCATAATACACTTGTTCCTTTGTAGATTTCAGAATTCAGATAGCGGAGGTTGGATTACGAGCCACGACGACTTCGGCATAGCGCAGCACACGCGAACCGGCTATATAGCCGCGCCGCAATTCTGATACAATCATTCCAGGCGAAAATTCCGGGCTGGCTGGCGCAGTATCTAACGCTAGGTGACGATGCGGGTCAAAGGGTTGCCCGACTGTTTCGATAGGCTCCACACCTTCCACAGCGAGCGTTTCCAGCAAACGCTCACGCACCAGCTCCAGCCCGCGCAGCCAGGCTATTTGTGAATCTTCCCACGCGGCCATATCAGCAGCCAACTTGGTTATAACTTGCTGGCGTTTGCGCTTGCGCTCTCGCGCCAGGCCAGGGAAAATCAGCCCGACCACAAAGAGCGGCCAGGCCACCAGATTCACCCACACTGGCAAGCGATCATTTTCTTGCTGGTTCATTTCCTGTAATTGAATGAGCGAAGGCGCGCGCTCCAGCAATCGCTCGCCAGATACCAGTGCTTCATCCAATCCGTCCATCACCGGCAGCAAGCGCTGAACCACTTGCAGCCGCGCCTCGGCCAGTTCCGCCGGACGGCGGGCTAACAGTTCGGCGCGTTCTCTTTCGCGGCGCTCGTCTTGCTGGCGCAACTGCTCAAGCGCAGCTTGGATTTGTTGCTGTTGAGCTTCCATCAGCGCATTGGCCTTGAATTGCTCCCGCCCCAGCTTGGAGATTTGCTTTTCCAATCCCGTCAGATCGAGCGAGGGAAGGCTTGGTTGCGGTTCGCTCGATGCTGTTGTCTGGATATCGGATGGCTTGGCTAAAGGTTGATCTGGCACGGCGACAGCATCTTTTGGTGGTATGCCGGTCAAATGCCGCACCCACTCTCTAACTTGCCGGCCCCAGCGGGCCAATGCTGATTCGCTCACAGGCGCACCTCGCGGAAATCCTGGCGCAAGTTGGCGCGCTCCAGATTGGTCTCAGCCTTGAAAATAGTCAGCACGTCCTCAGGGTGAATCGAAAGGTCAAGCTCCGGCGCGCGCACTGTGCGTGCGGGCCATTCTTCCAGCAAGCGCATATTGGCCTCGATTCGTTTTTCCGGCGTCTTGAGCTGATCGTAAGCGGCGCGGATGCGTTTGAAGGCTTCCGGCTCGCGTTCCGGCGGGTGCAGGCGCACCTGGGCAAAGTAGGCTTGCTTGATCTCGTCCAGCGTGGCCGTGCGGCTTACCTCTAACACACTGTAGGGGTCAGTAAGTGGTTCTGCCATTGTGTCTCCCTATCAATCAAATCCAAATTCGTCCAAGAGCGGGGCCATGCGGACCATTGAGCCAAAGAAGGGATCAGCGACGGCCCGGCTCATTTCCTTGATGTCGCGCGCCATTTCGTGATTGCCTTGCTTGCGAGCTATCCGCTCGGCCTGGCGCAACACCTCTTGGGCCTCTTTGACCTGGCCATTCAGTCCATATAACAAGCCCAAAGGAATCCATGCCATTGGATCGTCGGGTGCGTGTTTAGATAATCGTTGAGCGTAGGCAAGGCTCAGTTCTGGTTGATTGGGACCCAGCTCGCTTATAATGTGGCGCAGCACATCCACTTCCGGCCCCAAAGCAATGGCGCGGTCAAGCAGTTCTTGGCCCAACGCGCGCCTGGCGTCTGGTCCTAGTTCTTTTCGCTGCGGTGGTCTGGCCCTGCGCCTGCCCATGAGCAGATCAAATGGATCGGGCATGTCAGGCGGCGGGGCTGAGCGTTGAATGCACTCTATACCGGCGTGGATGTAAAAGTCCGCCGTCAGCTTGCCGGTAGCCTCTGCGCGCGCCAAAACATCATGCGCCTCGTCCAACTTGTTCTCGATGATCCAGCAGACAAATGCTTGCATATAAGCGTCGGGCTTGTCTTTGCCCAGTTCCAAGGCGTGCCCGAGATGTTGGCGAGCCGCGTCTGGTTTGTGAGCGTCGAACTCTAGCCGCGCCATGTGAAAGTGCATGTTGTAATCGTCGGGCGCGTGCTTGAGCGCATTTTCAAACATGGCGCGCGCCTGGGCGGGCTGCTGTCGTTGGCAAAACTGGTATCCGCGTTCGACCAGCACGTGCGCCATGCGACGCCGCAAATCTTGGTTATCCGGCTCGATATCCAATGCCTGGCGCATCACCCTTTCGGCGGAAGACCAATCGTTGGATGCCCCGTAAAGCTCCGCCATGCGTGATAGAGCCGCCACATCCTTGGGATGCTTTTTGAGCAGCTTGTTCAATTCGCCAAAAGCAGCCTGTTGCTGGTCGTTAGCCAACAAGGCTTCAACAAGGTCTAGTTGCATATCGGCGTCGTCGGGGTTGGCCTTGAGCGCCTGGCGGAATACAATAATGGCTTCGTCGAGTCGATCGGCTTGCTTGTAGCACTCGATCACACGCCGGCGCACCCACGCCCACTGCTCTTTGCTAAAGCCTTCCTTTGTCTTCGTGCGAGGTTTGGTGCGCAACATGGCTCGCCAGGCTTCGGCGGCGTTTTCCCATTGTCCTATCTTCTCGTAAGCCAACGCCAAGTTATGCAAGATAGGACGCGGAGAGCCGCCGCCGCTCAAGTTGCTGAGCACTTGGCGCGCCTCGGCCCATTGCTTGGCGGCTGTGGCCCAATCGCCGGCTTGAGCAGCGTTATGAGCCGCGTGATCGAGCGCCGCCAATGACAGATGACTAAGCATCGTGTCGCCCGGTAGTATATCAAGTCCTTCTAGTGCGCTTTGCGCGGCGGCCGGCCAATCGCCGGATTCAGTTTGCGCGGCTGATTGACGAGCATACACAGCCGCCATGTTATCATGCAAGCCGGTCAGGTTGGGCTGCAAGCGTTGGGTCTGTTTCCACGCCTCGACGGCCAATACTATGTCGCCAGCGTGCGCCGCTCCCACTCCAATATAGTACCAGCGCACCGCATTGACACTGCGCGGCAAGGCCTTGCTCTCGATATTCATGAGCGCCTGGCGCGCCTCTGGTATCTTTTTATCCGCCAGCAACATCAGTCCATCGAACACCAGCCGTGCTGGTGGAGTTTGAGTTATCTTGAGGCGATCAGTGATTCCACCCAGCAGTGATTGCGGTTGCTGCATCTGCGGTTTGCCCTGCAAAAAATTCGCCAGTGGCTCTAGCCAAAGGCGATCTTCCGGGGAAAGGCCCGGTATCGCTGCCACGTCAGTGTGCGGGTCGAGCTCTAGCGCGGCCAGGGCAATGGCGCGGCCTGCGCCACGGCGCGACAGTCCGTTAGCGATGGCCCGACGATACGCATCCATCGCTTCAGCTGTTCGACCCAGCTTGTGCAGCGCCAGTCCAAAATAATAAAAATAGATTGGGTCGGCCGGGACAAGACTGGTTGCGCGTTCCAGGTCCGGCAATGAGGCTGGCCCCAGGCCTGCAATGGCGGCTTGCCTGAAATGCGCTTCAGCCAAAGCCGCCGCCAGGGTGCTGTCAGATAGATCGAGTTTTTCCCATGTATTGATTGCAGCGGCATAATGGCCAGCCTTGAAAGCGCGCCAACCATCTTGCCGGAGATCATTGGGTGCAGGCAGGCGAGATGGAGAAGGCGATCCTTGGGGCGACTGGCCTGGCTGGCGCGGTTCGCGCCTTTGAAATGAGTGCTTGTGTTTTTTCTTTTTTGACATTTATAATGAAACGCAGGGTATATGAATAGTTTGTTTACCTAACCGCGCCATGATAGTTCAGAATGTAAACACTGTCAATGATGTGATGTGAGGCAAACATTAAATTGACGGGGACAGAGAGCGCATTGCCTGCATGGCTGCGGCCACCGCTGCACTCCGCATTCGGGCAGTGACAATGCGATTTTGAGGATTAGCTATACTTGAGCAGCGGCGTCAAATCGGCAATGGGTGACCGATAGTTGTGCCGAATCATCTCAGTTAGCCAGGAATTGGCTTGTTCCAATGTACAAAGACCGCGCTCTATGGCCAATACCAGGCATCCAATTGAGCCTGATTTGCGTATCCTCAGACGCTCGGCTTCCCGGCGCGCCAACCAATCATCGGTGAGCAATGTCCAGCCACGATGTTGGGCAATCGCCAGACAAGCAGCCTCACCATAGAATTGATATCCTTCATCCAACCCGGCTTGTATCTCTTCGTATACCTCGGTTGAGATGTAAATCGTCCCGTAAAGTTGGCGCAGCAAGTCGAGCTGGCCGATGACAGCGAAATTCGAAAGGACAGTTGTGTTGGAGATGATGTTCATAGGGATGATGCTCACGGTTGGCCTCTGAAGTGATCACGCAGCGCTTTCACTTCGTCCTCAGCCTCTTCGACAGTTTCTGGGCCAAGTCGGGGCTGAATGGCGCGCTCAACCAGAATATCCTTCATCTGTGCCCAGCTTACACCAGCCAAGCTGGCTGCTTTGGCCAGCGAGATTTCCTCGGTCTGGTAACGATGGACAACCAATTGGATGCGAAAATCAGGACGCGCGCGTAGCAAATGTCTCAAGGCATCCTGAATAACCGACTCTTCATCGCTATAAAGCCGGGCATTCACAAAATCTCGAACCCTCAGCATTTTGAGCCTCCCCAGGAAACAATTCCTGTGTGTATTCCACTCTACATCTTGTCTAAATGATACCATCTTTTGTTGCTTGAGGCAATGAGCAACAAATTGCTTTATTCCGTTGTCGCCAACTGTAAGCGGCCGGTTTGTATCAACTCGCCTGCAAGTGTTATCCGCCTGCTTGTTCAAATACGCCCTCGAACCCATAACCGCCGATCTCATTTTGCCATGCTCGTAATTTGCGCTTCCACTTGCGGCGCTCGGCTGGCGTCAAATCAGCCAGGCGCATGACCTCGTCCCAAGCCTTTCCCAGTTCCACGAAAAAGCCGGAGGGCAAGCCATCCGAATCGTCCAGGATGACCCAATCTTTTACATACTCGTCAGTGATCGCTTCCAGCATGAGGAGGGCGTCGTGATATTCCTGATCTTGGATCAATGCTTGCGCCTCTTCCAACCACCGGCGTACCTGGCTCACCACCTCGCCGACATGCCAGTAAGCTTGGGAGCGGCGCAGATGGTCCAGCGAGTGCAAAATGGAGCGTATCTCGCCGCGAACAAGGCGGGGGACAACCAGGGCATCTTGCAGCGTTGTTGCGCCGATGTTCTCTGGTTCGTAAAGGCTTGCCAGCAGCACGGCCACGATATGCTTGCACCAGCCGCTCAAGTCATAAGGGCACGTACAGATAGCAGCATAGGTTCACTCTTGCCGTCGTGGTCTATACTGGATGGCTTCGGCCAGGTACGCCGGGCTGATATTGTCCACTCCGGCCAAGTCCGCAATGGTGCGCGCCAATTTGACGCTTCGCGTGCGGTGAAAGGCGCGTGCTGAAAGCTGCAGTTGAGCCATCGCCGCTTTGAGGAGGTTTTGCCCGGTGGTATCGAGCTTGCAACCTGCCCTGCCGGTCAGGCCAGGGTAGACTCGCACATCCGCCGGGCCCACACTTGCACCTGCGCTTGCGCGCAGCCACAAGTGCAGGTGTATCGGCGTTGGTAACCAAATGCGGTGCGTCGTGAAAGCGAGCCAGTTGGCGGTCACGGGCGGCCTGCACACGAGCGCGAATGATGGCGCTGGGTTCGCCCGCGCGCTCATCGGCCAGCTTGGCATATTCTACGCGCGGCACCTCGACGTGAATATCAACGCGAAGCGGGTCGAGTAGGGGGCCGGAAACCCACAGGGCACGCTTCGCTCGTGCGTTTTTGATAGCGTGCGCTTCATCCCGAAGCGGCGACGATTGAGGAGCTACAGGTACATTCCTTAGTGGGGTCACCAAAGAATCCACACGGGCAGGGATTCATCGCGGCGACGAACATAAAGTTGGCGGGGAAGGTCAGCGTGCCGGCGGCGCGGCTGATGGTGACGAGATGGTCTTCGAGCGGCTGGCGCAGCACTTCGAGCGAACGCTGGTCAAATTCGGGCAGTTCATCCAGGAACAGCACCCCGCGATGAGCCAGGCTGATTTCGCCGGGACGGGGCAGGCGCCCCCCGCCGACCAAGCCAGCGTGTGAGATGGTGTGATGTGGCGCGCGGAAAGGTCGCAGCCGGATGAGCGGAGTATCGTCAGGTAGCATATCGGCCGCGCTATAAATGCGCGTGACCAAATTTCAAAATACGATTATGCGAATGGTGAGTGAGTATGATATAATAAAACCAACTTGGCGAGGTTCTCGTTGTGTCACTGCCCCGGGCTTGGTGACCATATGGAATAAAGAACACTGCGATCGTCGTGCGAAAATGGTGAAATGCCAGCCTCAATGTTCTTTCCGTTTGGATATTTGGATTGGGGTCAAGCTATGTGACTGGGTGTTGAAATTGTTTCGCGGGTCCAGTGCATGAAATAAACTTAGCATTCGGAACAAAAATCTGGGACAAGAGCGTAAGAAATATACGTCTCCCCGGAGTAATTGGAGTCCACACGGCTCCTCAAAAGCCCCTGGACGTGTGCCCTACAGTAATGGTTTGAGCCCTCACGGTTCACATCCGTGGGGTCGTAGGTTCCCTGGCCGCTGGCGCAAGCCAGGCAGGACATCTTCAACTCATGCGATAGCCCCGCGCGTTGTTGTGGCGCCTGTTATTGAGACTATGCCAGGATTGCGCAGACACTGGCACTTGCGCGCCAGTGCAAGTGTTGATTGCGCCAACGCGCATCGGCAGGCCAGCTCGGTGGATAATTGGAGATTGTGAAAGCGCCGCTCGGTTTCTTGATTTAGTGCCGAATGTCTGCTATAGCAGTTGCAGTAACAGGTCATGCGAGATAATAGTTTCCATTTGCGATGTTCCGATGCTGATTGTACAGCTTTCGGCTTGGCGGCCAACTACTAATCTGCTGCAACCGGTTAGCCTGCGCGTTGGTTCAGATTGCTACTGCCTGCGGCCATGGCTCCTGGCGCGCCTGCGTCCACAGCATGTTCACATAGTTCAGCGCGAAATAATTCTGTGCAAGATGAAGCCAAAACGCGCCCGCTTCAGTGAGATCGAGGCGCCTGCCATTGCGAACCGCTAACCCGGCTTGTTCGATGACTCTCAGCCACCGGCGGGCTTTGGGGGCGTCGCTTCCAAGAGCCACATCGAGGTTATCCAGTGGAATGCTCGTGTCGTAAAAGCGCCAGTACAGCCACCACCAGCCGGACATTTCACTAGCAAATGGCATGCGCAGGGCAGTCGCCATGCGACCGTCGCATGTTGCTTGGATCCAACTTTTGAGATCAAATGTGTTGAGCACGAATCCGTCGGATAGATGCGAGCCAGCGCCGGGGCCGATTCCTATGTAGCCATCGCGGGTGACCGAGGAATATCGCGGGACGGCGCCGTGCTTGAATCCCCACACCGAAACGCGCTCAAAGCCATGTTCACTGCACCACCTACTGATGGCCCGGTAGTGCGCCTGGCGCATACGCAAATTTGGCATACGCACCGCTGTCAGGCGCAGGTATTTACCGACCGACGTGTAAGGAAAAGTGAAGAGTGGGTAGGTTGTGAGCTGATCTGCGCCAAGCTGCACGGCTCGGGCCAGATCGGCAGTCACCTCGACGGCAGTCTGGCGCGGCAGGGCGAACATGATATCCGCATTGACCGAGGCGAAGCCGCTTTTTGCAAGCAGCGCTAGCGCCTGCTCTGCGACGATGGGCTTGTAGTCACGTCCGATCACAGCGAGGTTCGTAGGCTGGAATGATTCCACGCCAAGCGATACAAGGGCAACCCCCATCTCATGCAACTGCACTACGGTCTCACCGTCCACGTCAGCGGGGTTAGTTTCGATGCAAATGTCGCCTGTCAGGCGGAATCGCTCGCGTATGTGCATCAACACACTGGCAACACTGTCCAATGCCAACGTCGGTGTGCCGCCGCCAATGTAGATGCTCGTTATCTCCGCCGGCCCAATCGCATTAGCCCACCAATCGATCTCAGCGATGGCTGCTCTGGTGTAGGGTTCCACGAGCGACTCATGATAGGGGATTTTGGTATAGGGACAGTAGGGACACAAGTGGAGACAGAAGGGCACATGCAGATATAGCGAAGTATGCTCGACGGGCAGGGGGGTCCAACTCTGTATGGGCCGCTCGAAAACCCAGCGTTGTTCAGGCCCCACCAGGTAGCGGCGGACGGCGCGCGTGATGAGGCGTAATAGCCAATGCCCTGGGTTGTTCACCAATACCTCGTCATGCCGAGCAGCGCGCTCGGCCGCAAGCGTTGGAACTCGGTCAGCTCGGTGCATGCTGCATAACCGCAATCTGCGCATACCTCGTCGGAGGCGCGGCAGCACACCGACTCGCCATCAACATCGATCACCGAAGCCACGCGAAAGCGCCGCGGCCAATCTCCAGATTTCAACGCCAACAAACCAGCCCGCGAATTGATGACCGGCCGCCCAGCCCGGATACAGCCGAGCAGACGGTCAATGATTGGAGCGCGCTCCTCGGCGGTCAAAAACAACTCGTCCCGCCCGTAGTAGGGTGTGTGAAAGTAAAACATGACGCCGATCACGGGGAATTTTGTTTCATGCACCCACCGCAAGAATGGCTCGATGCCCTCTGCAGTATTGCGATCAATCACGTAGATGATGGCCACCTTGGGGCGCAAACCCGCCCGGACGGCGCGTTCAACCTGATGAAAGTGATCCCCGCGCCGCCTATCAAAGATGCCAGGCAGGCCGTCCATACTAACCCAGACGAGATCAGCCGATGCCTCGAGCCCAAGCAGGCCGTTAGTGTAAACGTGCACGTGGAAGAAGCCGATCCGCTTTGCCGCAACGATCGCATCTGCGAGTGTGTAATCTGCGTCACGCCACAACATGGGTTCCCCACCGCTGAAATACAACTCGCGGAATCCGCGAGCCCAAGCGTTCTGCATGGCGGCAAGCAATTGATTCCAGGTCATATCGGGCCGACCGGTGTTGGAAACATGACAGCCACGGCATGCAAGGTTACAGCGGTCCGTCAACGCGATGCCGTAGATGAGAGGCTCCGGGCGTTGTAGCACCACAAAACGCCACACGAAGGGGGCATAGAAATAAAGTCGCCTCCATAGGGTTCTTGGAAACCTGTGGATATCTCCTTGCGTCTCGTCTTTTGGAAGGTATTGTGGTTTCGGTATCTTGGGCATGGATACTTTTACTGCCGCCAAAAGCTGCGGCTTGATATGATGCACCTTCGAGCCCGCTCGCCCAGGCAATCGTGCGCGACCTTGAGCAGCAGGCTGCTGTCGGTTTTGTCCTTCACCATACTGAGGCAAATATTATACTCGAGTTCAGGTTAAAGGGGGGGCATTAGATCCATCTTTGCTGCAAGTTTTTTTGGATGTGTAAACTATTGATTGTGTGAAACCATTGACAAAAATGCATTTTGGCACTATAATATTGGTTGAGATGGTAAGAAATTGGTCTACAGAGGTGCTCATGCCTGACAAGCCTTCACTCGCCCAATCTATCCAACACGTCCAGCCGCGCCGCCGGCGTCAGCGTGGCGGGCCGGCTGTTCCGTCACCCATCGTCGGGACCGTGCCGGCTCAACAAGTCAACGTAGGGCGCTGCCTGCGCGAACTGCGCGAAGAGCGTGATTTATCCATCCGCGCGCTGGCCGAGAAAAGCGGGCTGAACGTGAATACCCTCAGCCTGATCGAGAACGGCAAGACCTCGCCCAGTGTCAGCACCTTGCAGCACATTGCTGTCGCGCTCGAGGTGCCCATCACGGCCTTTTTTGAAATAGGCGCGTCCAACGCCAATCGCTGCATCGCGCACATCAAGGCTGCTAGTCGCCCGCGCGCCGCGTTTGCGCACGGCACGCTGGAGGACTTGAGCGCGGGGATGTCGGAGCGAACCGTAGAACCGTTTGTCGTCACGCTAGAGCCAAACGCCGGCAGCGGGGCTTATCCCATTGTCCACACCGGGCACGAGTTTGTCTTTTGCCTGGAAGGGCGCATCGCCTACACCATTGGGGAACTCACCTACCTGCTAGAGTCGGGCGACAGCCTGCTGTTCGAGTCGCGCCTGCCGCACCGCTGGCAGAATGTGGACAGCCAGCCATCGCAGGCGCTGCTGGTGCTGTGCCCCTCTGACGAGCGCGACCATCCAACC
>JBGSMF010000216.1:0-29523 GCA_041740315.1 Thermoflexales bacterium | reverse complement strand
TCAGCGAGACCGGAACGGGACAAGTACTTGGTGCGTCTCCCGTCTTTGTCAACAGGCTCCGGCCTCGCCGCTTGGTGGGGCGGAGATACTTTACCCGTAATAAAGGTGGTGTCAACCACCTACAAAATCCATAATACCAGGAGATTCAGGGTATGGACAGCAAGCTACTTGTGGTTGATCTCACCAGCGGCGCTATTCGCCAGCAGGCCATTCCCCCCAGCTATTCCCGCGATTTTATCGGCGGCAGCGGGCTGGGCGTTCGCCTACTGTGGGATTCGCTCGACCCGGCGCGCGACCCGCTAGACCCTGCCAGCCCGCTTTTGTGGATTACAGGCCCGCTCACAGGCACCGGCGGTCCCACCACGGGGCGCTCTGCCCTGTGCGCTCGCTCGCCGCAAACCGGCTTGTGGGGCGAATCTAATATCGGCGGCTTTGTGGGGCCAGAGCTGCGCTATGCCGGCTATGATGGCCTCCTCATCACCGGACGCGCCAATGCGCCAGTGTACTTGTGGATCCACAACGGTGGCGGCTCTGGAGAGCCGATAGCCGAGCTGCGAGACGCCTCTCACTTGTGGGGCAAAACCGATACCTACGAGACGCAGCGCGCCATCAAGACAGAAATTGGCGAGGCGCGCGCGCGTGTTGCGTGCATCGGCCTGGGCGGCGAAAACCGCGTGCCGTATGCCTCGATCATGTCCGACCACGGGCGGGCTGCCGGGCGCACCGGTATGGGCGCCGTGATGGGCGCCAAGAACCTCAAGGCGCTGGCCGTGCGCGGCTCTGGGCAGATTGCCTATGCCAATCCAGAAGAATACAAGCGCCTGCGCGCCGAGGTCAACAAGGCTCTGATGGAAGAAAACATGACGGCCGTCTTTCGCGAAACCGGCACAGCCGGCGCAGCCGACTATTTGCAAATGCTGGGCGACATGCCCCAAAAGTATTGGACCCAGGCCACCTTTGAAGACTCTAGCTTGATCAGCGGACCGACCATGGCCGAAACGATGCTGGTGGGCAAGAGCGCCTGCCAGGGCTGCGTGATTGCGTGCGGGCGCGTGGTTGACGTCAAACAAGGTCCTTACGCTACCAACGGCAAAGCCAAAGGCCCAGAATACGAAACACTCTGCGCTTTTGGGTCGCAATTGCTGGTGAGCGACCTGGCGCTCATCACGGCCATCGGCAATCGCTGCGATGCAGTCGGGGTAGATACCATTAGCGCCGGCAACACCATTGCGCTGGCTTTTCTGCTGTTTGACCGGGGCATCATTTCCACTGCCGATACGGGCGGGCTTGAATTGCGATGGGGCGATGCGACACCTTGCTTCGAGCTGGTGGAGCAAATCGCGCGGCGCGAGGGCCTGGGCGCGCTTTTGGCAGAGGGCAGCCGGGCGCTGGCGGCTCACTTTGGCGCGGAGGAACTGGCCGTGCACGTCAACAACCTGGAGGTGCCCATGCACGATCCCCGCGCCATGACGGGCCAGGCGCTGGCCTATGTCACGTCGCCACGGGGCGCTTGCCATAACCAGGGCGATTACTTTTTGGTAGAGATGGGCAACTCGATTGACGAACTGGGCTTGCCCATGACCGAGCGATTGGAAGACGGGGGCAAAGCGCACTTTGTGGCCCTCCATCAAAACTGGCGGACAGTGTGTAACAGCCTGCTTATCTGCTTCTTTGCTTCCGTGCCGCCCAGCACTGCGGTCAAGCTGCTGCGGCCTGCCACCGGTTACGATTGGACGCTGGAAGAAATGCTGCGCGCGGGTGAAAGAGCTTGGAATCTAAAGCGCGCTTACAACTGCAAGCTGGGGTTGACGCGAACAAGTGAAAAGCTACCCAAACTGCTGCTGGAACCGCTGGCCGAGGGCGGGCAAATGGGGCACGTGCCCGATATGGACTTGATGCTGAAAGAATATTATGCAGCGCGCGGGTGGGACCCGGCCACGGGCAAGCCTGCGCCGCAAAAATTAAAAGAATTGGGGCTAGAGATAGAAATTTAAAATCTCTTTCATATTTAATGACCAAAAATCCAAAGCCCAAAGCCGCGCAGAAAAAAACCACCGTCTCTCTAGTTACCTGGCTGGCGTTGGCTCTAACGGTGGCCGGGGTGGGATGGAGCGGGCTGTATTATCTCGCCACAACCATCCACCCCAATCCCTGGGCACAGGCGGTATTTTTGGCCTTGTGGGGCCTTGCGCTGGTGGGCACCTGCTGGCCTGTTTTGTTGGCCATTAACCAGCGATGGAGCCAATATGCCACCCCGCTGCGCGTCTGGAGGCAGAGCATCTGGATAGGCGCGCTGGGCACGCTTGTGGCATGGCTGCAAATGAACCGGGTTCTAACACTTGCTCTGGCGGTTACCGTAGCAGGCTTGCTAGGAGTAATTGAGCTGCTGCTGATTTTGCGCGAACGCGAGGAGAAACAACGCAATGACGACGAATGAAAAACTGCGCCGGTTGCCCAGTGTAGATAAACTATTGGCAGAAGACAACACTCTGGTGCTCATCTTGAACCACGGGCATGATCTGGCCACAGCCGCGCTGCGCGCAGCTCTCGACCAGGCGCGCCAACAAATTCGCGCAGGCGGTGACGCCCCCAAACCCGCAGAAATCGTCGCCCACTCCGCCGCACTGTTGAGCGATTGGACCTCTCCCCGCCCTCGCCCGGTCATCAATGCTACGGGCGTTGTCATCCACACCAACTTGGGCCGCGCGCCGCTTTCTGATGCCGCCCTGCGCGCAATGCAGGCCGCCGCGGGCGGCTATTCGGACCTGGAATACGACCTGGCCCAAGGCGCGCGGGGGCAGCGCATGGCGGCGGTGGAAAAGCTGCTGTGCCAGGTCACAGGCGCAGAAGCGGGCCTGGTCGTCAACAATAACGCCGGGGCCATCTTGCTGGCGCTCTGCGCGCTGGCGCAAGGGCGCGAGGTAGTCATTTCGCGCGGGCAGCTCATCGAGATTGGCGGCGGGTTCCGCATCCCACAAGTGCTGGCGCAAAGCGGCGCGCGCCTGGTAGAAGTGGGCACCACCAACCGCACCCACCGGCGCGATTACGAAAGCGCGCTGAACGAAAACACGGCCGCCATTTTGCGCGCACATTCCAGCAACTTTCGCATCATTGGCTTTGCCACCGAGCCAGATATTGCCGAGCTGGCCGAAATTGGGGCGGCGCGCGGGGGCGTTCCCGTCATTGATGACCTGGGCAGCGGCGCGCTGCTCGATACGGCCATATATGGCCTGGCGCACGAGCCGATGGTGCAAGAAAGCCTCAAGGCGGGGGCAGCGATGGTATGCTTTTCGGGCGACAAGCTCTTGGGCGGGCCACAGGCTGGCATTGTGGTGGGGCGCCAAGAGTTCATAAGCAAACTCAAGATTCACCCGCTGGCGCGGGCGCTGCGCGCCGACAAGCTGTGCCTGGCCGCGCTCAGCGCCACACTCACCCATTACTTGAGAGGCGAGGCCCCCCAGCACATTCCAGTGTGGCAAATGCTCTCACTGCCGCTGGAAGAAATTGAAACGCGCGCCAAGAAATGGATCCGGCAGCTCAGGCAAGCCGGCCTACAAGCAGAGATCATTCCAGGGCAAAGCACCATCGGCGGCGGCAGCTTGCCCGGCGAAACCCTACCCAGCCAGCTAGTTGCACTAGCGTGCGACTCGCCCGATGCCGCCGCCGCGCAACTGCGCCAAGGCGAGCCGCCCGTGATCGCGCGTATTGAGGCAGGCCGCCTGGTGTTCGATCCGCGCACGGTGCAGCCCGCCCAAGTCAAGCCGCTGCTGGCCGCCATCCAGCAAACATGCAAAAAGCAAGCTGGCTAGCAGGCTGTCGGAGAGCGGGCTGGTAGGCTCGTAGTGCGCGCTTCAGCAGCGCGCTAAAGCGCGCACTACGAACGGCCCTCTCCGACAAGCTCCTAGAAAGCCAATGTGATAAAACATGGTCCGAATTCTTGCCATTGAAACATCGTGCGATGAAACTTCTGCCGCAATAGTGCAAGATGGCCGGGTGGTGCTCTCGAATGTGGTCGCTTCGCAAGTAGACCTGCATGCGCAATATGGCGGGGTGTTTCCAGAATTGGCCAGCCGCATGCATGTGGAGGCCATTGTGCCCATTATGGCGCAGGCCATGGAGCAGGCCCATATGGGCTGGGGTGATCTGGATGCAGTGGCCGTGACACGGGGGCCGGGGCTGGCGGGCAGTTTGGTGGTGGGCGTCAATGCCGCCAAGGGCATTGCGCTTGCGCACAGCCTGCCGCTCATTGGCATCAATCACCTGGAAGGGCACATTTACGCTCACTGGCTTAAAGTGGAAGGGGATGGGGTGCCCACAGAAGAACTCTGTTTCCCCCTGCTCTTTTTGATTGTTTCTGGCGGCCACACCGAATTGATCCTGATGCGCGGCCATGGGCAGTACGAGTTGGTGGGCGAAACGCTCGATGACGCCGCCGGCGAAGCTTTTGATAAAGTGGCGCGCTTGCTGGGTCTGGGCTACCCCGGCGGGCCTGCCATCGAAACCGCCGCGCAGCAAGGCAACCCGGCCTATCATCACTTTGCCCGGCCCAAAGTAGATAATCCCTACGACTTTAGCTTTAGCGGCATCAAGACTGCCGCGCTGCGCCTGGTACAAAGCAAAGGCAACATTGGCCCGCAGGGGCAATTGCCCACCGGCTTGCCCATCAACAACATAGCCGCCAGCTTTCAAACCGGTGTCATTGCCCAACTGGTCGAGCGCACCCGCGCCGCCGCCCAAGAATACGACACAACGGCTATTTTGCTTTCCGGCGGCGTTTCGGCCAACCGCGCCCTGCGCACGGCCATGAAATCGCGCTGTTCAGCGCCGGTTTATTGGCCACCGTTGTGGCTGTGCACCGACAACGCCGCCATGATCGGCGCGGCCGCCTACTGGCGTTTCCAGGCCGGTGAGCGCGCCGGGTTGGATATGGATGTGGAGCCGGGGCTGCGGCTGGCCGGCTAGCATCTTGGCGGTAGGTCACACCACCCCATTGAGAACATTCCTCAGGAGGCAACATGAAGATCAGACATGCCATCTCTGCTATCTTTTGTGCGCTGCTTGCGCTAACCACCCTGCCGGCAGCAGCCAACGCCCAGGAGCGAACGGGAACCTGGGAATGTTGGGAGCCCGGGTCGAGCGATCCTTGTCATCACAGCTTGAATTTTGTTTCGATGCTGTCGGCCACCGACGGATGGATAGTAGGAGAGTGGAGCACGCTGCTGCACTGGGATGGGCAAAGCTGGAACGCTGTGCAAGCCCCCGGCCATATTGCTTCCGTCGCCATGCTTTCGGCCGCTGATGGCTGGGCCGTGGGCGGAGAGGGAACAATTATGCGCTGGGACGGGAAAACGTGGAGCCGCGCCGCCGCCGTCCCGGCCTCCTTGTTGCGTTCGGTCGCAATGGTTTCATCCACCGATGGCTGGGCCGTGGGAGAAGAAGGCGTCATTGTCCATTGGGATGGGCAGGCCTGGACGGAAGCAAGCCGAGCGCCCACCCGGTGGTTGCGGTCGGTCACCATGCTCTCGGCCACCGATGGCTGGGCAGTGGGTCGAGACGGCGTCATCATGCATTGGGACGGAACAAGCTGGAGCCAAGCGAACAATTCCTCGCCTTACGATTTGTACTCTGTCTCGATGGTTTCACCCACCGAAGGATGGGCCGCGGGCGGCGATCTTGTTCACTGGGACGGCAAGACCTGGACTCCATTGAACCCGGTCACCCTGCAATCTCCCTACGATCTGCGCTCGGTGTCAATGGTATCGGCCACAGACGGCTGGGCGGTAGGCGGACGAGGCGGGACTATATTGCATTGGAACGGAGAAAACTGGAGCCCGGTTGACAGCCCCACCGAGTACGATTTATGGTCTGTGTCTATGGCGTCGGCCACAGAGGGTTGGGCCGTGGGCGACGGGGGAACCATGCTGCATTGGGATGGAAAAGTATGGAACGTGGTGAAAACCGGCCCGCGCCCTTACATGCTTCATTCGGTAGATATGGTTTCCAACGCAGATGGGTGGGCTGCGGGAGACAAGGGCGCCATTTTGCGCTGGAACGGCACCATGTGGAATAGCGTCAAAAGCCTCACCACCCGCGAGTTATTTTCCGTTGACATGCTGTCGGCTACCGACGGGTGGGCAGTCGGTGAAGAGGGCGTCATCGCACATTGGGACGGCAACGCATGGGAACAAATGCCCAGCCCCATCACCTACACCTTGCATGCCGTGGTGATGGTCTCTGCCACAGACGGATGGGCAGTGGGTCAGGGCGGCGCAATTTTGCGATGGGATGGGAATGCTTGGCGCACAACGCCCTCGCCTGCCTCTCAAGACTTGTACGCTGTAGCGATGCCGTCTGCTACGGACGGCTGGGCAGTGGGAGCCAACGGCGTCATCTTGCAATGGAACGGCGAGACATGGAGCGCAGCCAATTCCCCCACCCCAAACGATTTGCTCTCGCTAGCCATGCTCTCTACCACAGAGGGTTGGGCAGTGGGCCGGTGGGGAGCCATACTGCGTTGGGATGGAAACGCTTGGAGCACAGCCAACAGCCCTACCCCCGGCAGCCTGTATGCCGTGGCAATGATTTCGCCCCAAGCTGGCTGGGCAGTTTGCGAAAGAGGGCAAATTGCGCATTGGGACGGCAGCATGTGGGAGATGGGCGAATCGCGCAACTCGGAAGATTTGAAAGCGGTGGCAATGGCCTCTGCCGAGGATGGCTGGGCAATGGGAGCAAACGGCGTCATCTTGCGTTACAAGCCCTGGACTGAGCCAAAATCTTCTCGCCCTGGAGGGTTGCTATACGGAGCAGCCGCGTTAGCTTTGCTGTTATTGGCGGCTGGGTTGTGGGCAAGTAAACGCAAAAAGCGATTGACATAAAGCGCAAACTAGCCTACAATGGGCATCAAAAGCACTAGCCTTACATTTGCAGCCAAGCGGCTTGAGCAAGAACAGCGATTCCTCCGTTCCAACAAGGCCCGTTACCCTTCACAACAACCTAGTCTTTAGAAAGCATTCTTGGGAAAAGTAAACTCTGCCAACATTTTTAAAAAGGCAACCCGTAGGATTCTGGTATTGGTTTTGGCCTGCGCCGCTGCCTTGCTCGCTAGTTCTGTGGCATTGGCGTTGGTTGGGCCTGTGTCTACACCGCCCGGCGGCGTCACAATCACCCAGACCGGCGCGTGCGCGCCGGCCTATGCAATCGGTGAATGTATAGGCAAGGGCAGCGGCCTGAACATTGCCTACAGCAACTTTGATTTCAGCCAGTTTGAAACCCTGCACTGGGGAGCAGCAGAGATAGACGCAGTAGCGTTTGCCTTTGACGGCGGCATAGACCAGATTGGCGAGACAATGACTTTTGATCTGGCCCAATCAGACCTTGCTAACGGCATGGCACGCTGGACTGGGCAGGCGACACTATGGTATTGGGTTGGCAGCTTTTACGCCACTTCCCCTTTCCTTACACGCTTCACCCTCAGGGTCACAGATTCGTTGGGCAATCCTGTGCCTATGATTCAAGCCTCCGCTCTGGGCATTCCTGGCAATGGCGCAGTGATTACAGTGACCGGCAATTTCACAGCCAATCTGCTCATAGAGACAAATAGCGGCGGTTGGCAACCGGCGCTCCAAGTTTTTGATGGTTATAACACTCCATATGGCATGTATGCACAAAGCAGCTTTGACGGCGAATTTTATTACACTGATGTGCCGGTGGCCGGCCTGACAGCGGCCAACGACAGCCCTACTCCGCTTGGCAGCCCCACTACTCTCACCGCCACTATCACGACTGGAACCAACCCCAGTTATGCCTGGGATTTTGGCGATGGGACATTGGGCAGCGGAGGCATCACCACGCACACTTTTCCTGCGCTTGGAGTTTACACAGCCCTGGTGACCGCCACCAACGACGCCAATGCCATCACTGCTACCACAACTATTACAATCGTCGAAGCGCCCATTGCCGGGTTGGCCGCAATGAATGACAGCCCCACCCTGCCAGGCCACCTCACCACGCTCACGGCCACCATCACGGCAGGCAGCCATGTGACCTACACCTGGGATTTCGGCGATGGCGAGAGCGGGGCCGGGCAAATTGTGACCCACACCTACCTGGCCGCCGGCTACTATACGGCAACCGTCACAGCCAGCAACAGCGTCAGCCAACTCACGGCCACTACCCCTGTCAGCGTGCTGTTTGGCATCGTCGCCACCGGCCCAGCAGCCAACGCTCCGGCCGCCTCGCGCAGCGCGCTCATCACCGCCACATTCAATAGCAACCTGAATCCCAGCACTGTGAACACTAGCACTTTCCACGTGTGGGGGTCACTGACCGGCCCTTACACGGGAGCTCTAAATTTTCCGCTTGGCGACCAGATGGCCTTTGATTCGAGCGTAGATTTCGAGCCCGGTGAGACCATTGCAGCCGTGGCCGGCGCGGGCATTCAAAGCAGCCTGGGAATGACGGCCACGCGCTACCAATGGCAATTCCGCGCAGCCGTGGGCGGCGGCAGCGGCCACTTTATTGACAGCGGCCAGCGGCTGAGTAGCTTGGAAAGCATGGGAGTGGCGCTGGGTGATTTGGATGGCGATGGCGACCTGGATGCGTATGTGGCAAACGAGTATACCCAGCCCGACGAAGTGTGGATGAATGATGGGCAAGGAATTTTTAGCAAGACTCAGGCCCTGGGCAACTTTACAAGCCGCGATGTGGCATTGGGTGACCTGGATGGCGATGGCGACCTGGACGCTTTTGTCGCTGCTATCGGGGCCAATCTGGTGTGGCTGAATAATGGTGGCGTTCAAGGAGGAACGCTGGGCGTTTTTAGCGACAGCGGCCAGCGGATGGGCAACGAGAACAGCCTGGCGGTGGCCTTGGGCGATGTGGACAACGACGGCGACATGGATGCGGTCGTCGCAAACGGCACACCCTCAGGTCAACCCAGCGAGGTGTGGCTGAATGACGGCGCCGGGAACTTTGGCGATAGCGGTCAGCGATTGGGCGTCAATGGGTACAGCCACGGTGTGGCTTTGGGCGACCTGGACGGCGATGGCGACCTGGATGCTCTTATCACAAACTGGCAGCGACCAAACGAGGTATGGTGGAACGACGGAAGCGGCGTCTTTGCTAACAGCGGCCAGAACCTGGGTAACGCAAACAGCATCGGCGTGGCGCTGGGCGACCTGGATGGCGATAGCGATCTGGATGCGTTTATTACCGGCGTCTCGGCGACCAAGGTGTGGCTGAACGACGGAGGCGGGCATTTGGCCGACAGCGGCCAAAGCCTGGGCAATGCGTACAGTTGGCGGGTGGAATTGGGCGACGTAGACAACGACGGCGACCTGGATGCTTTTGTTGCAAATCACATGAACGCCCCCAACCAATTATGGCTGAACAATGGAATAGGAACTTTTAGCGATAGCGGACAGAGCATGGGCAATGCCAGCAGCATTGGTGTGGCTCTGGGTGATGTGGACGGCGATGGCGACCTGGATGCCTATGTTGCTAATGCCAACAACCAACCCGATGAGGTGTGGCTGAACCAGGTGACGGTAAAATCAGTAGAGCCTGCGCCCAACATGCACACCGCCTCCGCCAGCGCCAACCTGACCGTCACTCTGAGCGCCCCCATCAGCCAGACGACGGTCACCACCCAGACATTCCCTGTCCACGGCGGCTTTCACGGGCGGCTCGATGGCGCGTTCAACTTTGGCGACAGCATTGTCTTTGATCCAGATAGCACTTTTGCCCCAGGTGAATTGATCGAGGCCAGCGTAAGCAGAAACATCCTCGACAGCAACAATACTCCCATCTTTCCCTATGTCTGGCGGTTCCGCACCGCAGTAAGCGGCGGCAGCGGCCACTTTGTTGACAGCGCTCAGGCTTTGGGTGGCTTGAATAGTTATCGGGTTGCACTGGGCGACCTGGATGGCGATGGCGACCTGGACGCCTTTGTGGCCAATACCAATTGGCCGACTGGAACAACGAACACAGTATGGCTAAACGATGGGGCCGGCAACTATGTTGACAGCGGTCAAGCCCTGGGCACGGCAAACAGCCTGGGCGCAGCGCTGGGCGACCTGGATGGCGATGGTGACCTGGACGCCTTTGTGGCCAACGGTTACAACGAACCCAACCAAGTGTGGCTGAACGACGGCAGCGCGACCTTTGTAGATAGCGGGCAATCCCTAGGTGGATCCGAAAGCTATGCAGTAGCGTTGGGTGACCTGGATGGCGACGGCGACCTCGACGCTTTTATTGCCACCTATAACGCTCAGCCAGACGAGGTTTGGATCAACGATGGCACAGGAATCTTTAGTGACAGTGGACAGAGCCTGGGCAGCGAATACGGCCTGGGGACCGCGCTGGGCGATGTGGACGGCGATGGTGACATGGACGCCTATGTCGCAAACTGTCACGGCGTAACCGACAAGCTCTGGATTAACAATGGCGCCGGTCACTTGAGCGACAGCGGCCAAAGCCTGGATGGCCTATGCAGCTACAACGCAGCGTTGGGAGATTTGGATGGCGACGGCGACTTGGACGTATTTATTACCAATGGAGGCTCACCATCAAAAGTATGGCTGAATGATGGCGTGGGGCATTTTGCCGATAGCGGCCAAAATCTTGGACTCGATGTGAACATTGACGTGGCACTGGGAGATATAGATGACGATGGCGATTTGGATGCCTTTGTCACCACAGGGGGACAAACTAACTGGGTATGGTTAAACGACGGCACAGGCTATTTCAGCGACAGCGGGCAACGCTTGGGCAGCTTGCTCGGTAGAGCTGTAGCATTGGGAGATGTAGATAGCGACGGCGACCTGGATGCTTTTATTGCCAACGACAACAACCAACCCGAGCAGCTATGGCTGAACCAGGACCAAGCCGAAGTAATACTAGTTAAAAGCGCCACTCCACCCAACCCCATGCCCGGGCAACTCCTTACCTATACGCTTGCCTACACCAACCTCGGCCCACAAGCATCCGCTGGGGTTCTGATTACGGACCTTGTGCCCATCACGCTGACCAACGTCATCACCGCCTACAGCGGGGCGCTCATCACCCCCACCGGCAGCATCTCTTACGCCTGGCAGGTGCAAAACTTGAATGCGGGCCAGGGCGGCGTCATTACCATCGTCGGCGTGCTCAGCACCGGGCTGCCCGCCGGCGCAACCTTTACCAACACCGCTGTCATCACCACCACCACCCTAGAGGGCAACGCGGGCAATAACAGCAGCCTGGTCAGGGTAACTGTGGCGAACGCGCCGCCGGCAGCCGCCGACGACAACGCAACCGCATGGGAAGACAGCGCAGATAACCCCCTCGATGTGCTGGTCAATGACGACGACGCCAACGGAGACGCTATAATCATTGTTGTAGTGGGGCTGCCCGACCACGGTGGCAGCGTAATAAGCAACGCCACCCTCATCACCTACACCCCCGCGCCAGATTTTTATGGGGCAGAAACCTTTACCTACACCGTCAGCGATGGCAACGGCGGGCTGGGCACAGCTTGGGTTACATTCAACGTGACCAACACCAATGATGCGCCCGATGCGCTAGATGATAGCCTGGCAGCCTTTGAGGACACCGATAATGCTCTTGATGTGCTAACCAACGATAGCTACCTGCCTGACCCGCCCGAAACTCTGACCATCGTTGCGTTAGGCTTACCCAACCAGGGCGGGGCAATCACCACCACTGGGACGATCATCAGCTACACACCCGTTGCAGACTTTAACGGCACCGAGACCTTTACTTACACCATCAGCGACGGCAGCGGAGGGTTTGACACCGCCGCCGTCACTGCCACCGTCGCCAACATCAACGACGACCCGATTGCAAATGACGACTCTTTTGGCGTCAACGAAGACAGCGCCAATCACACGCTAACCGTGTTGGACAACGACAGCTACCTGCCCGACCCGCCAGAAATACTGACGATTGCCACGCTAGGGCTGCCCAACCACGGCGGCGCCGCCATCAATGGAGGCTCGGTCATCACCTACACCCCCGCGCCGGACTATAACGGCACCGAGACCTTTACCTATACCGCCTCCGACGGCAATGGTGGGTTTGCTACGGCCACGGTTACGGTGATTGTCACTAACCTTAACGATGATCCCGGCGCGGTGGACGATACTCTAACGGTGTGGGAAGACAGTGCAGACAATCCCCTTGATGTGCTGGCCAACGACACCTATCTACCCGACCCACCCGAAACCTTGGTCATTATCGCAACGGGCATACCCAATCACGGCGGCCTGGTTACAGCTACTGGAACCATCATCACCTATACGCCCGCGCCGGACTTTATCGGCACAGAGATTTTTACCTACACCATCGCCGATGGCAACGGCGGCTTTGATACTGCGCCTGTCACCATCACGGTCAATAACATAAACGACGCTCCCCTAGCCGACAATGATGCCTTCATGACAAACGAAGATAGCGCCAACAGCGCGCTGGATGTGCTGGCTGGTGATATGGATATTGATGGCGACACGTTGGCCATTAGCGCAGTCGGCGCGCCCAGCCAGGGCGGCTCGGCAATCAACGGCAGTACCATCATTACCTACACCCCTGCGTCGAATTTCTTTGGCGCCGAGATTTTCACTTACACTGCCACTGATGGCCACGGAGGTTATGCTACTGCTAGAGTGACCGTTACAGTCAACGCCATCAACGACCCACCCACCGCAGATGACGACACCTTCCCTGTTGATGAGGATAGCGCAGATAACCCACTTGCTGTACTTGATGGCGATAGCGATATTGAAGGCGACCCGCTGACCATCTTTGCCATTGGCCTGCCCGACCAAGGAGGCAACGCTATCAATAGCGACAGCGTTGTCACCTACACCCCCGCGCCGGGCTTTTACGGGACAGAGACATTTACCTATACCGTGACCGACGGCAACGGCGGCTTTGATACCGCCCTAGTGACCATTACAGTCAATGCCATTAATGACCCCCCAACCATCTCTGATATCGCCGATCAAAACACCACGGTCAATGCCCCTATCGGCCCCATCACCTTTACCATTGGTGACCCGGATACGCCCATCATCTTGCTGACGCTCATAGCCGAATCATCCAACACACCATTGATTCCCATTTCCGCCATCGTCGTGGGCGGTTCGGGCGCGGCCCGTTCGCTCACCATTACGCCCGCGGCCAACCTGGCAGGCACAGCCACCATCACCATCACCGTGAATGACGGCGCAGCAACAGTCAGCGACACATTCCTGGTGACGGTCAGCGGAATTTCGCCCCATTACCTCTACCTGCCGCTGATTGTGAGGAATTACCCATAACATAAAGGGCCAGGCATTCGCGCCTGGCTCGCTTTATTTCACACTCTAGGCGGCAATGGCCTTTTGTCCCTTGGCTGCCGGCAGGCGCACCCGAAATGTGCTGCCTTCGCCGGGTTGGCTCTCAACGCTTATCGTGCCGCCGTGAGCTTGGATAATTTCCTTAACCAGTGACAGCCCCAGCCCCACTCCACCAAAGCGCCGATTGGTTCCGCCGTCTATCTGGTAAAAACGCTCAAAGATACGATCAAGCTTGTCGCCTGGAATGCCAATCCCCGTATCAGCCACCTCCAAAACCAGACCGCCGTTCTCACGGTCCAGGCGCACAGCCACATGGCCGCCGGCAGGCGTGAACTTGAGCGCATTGCTCAGCAAATTATCCAAGACACGGCGCAGGTGAATTGGGTCGCCTGTGACAGGTGAAAGATTAGGCGCAACATCAACGATCAGATCCAATCCGGCCTTTTTCGCCGCAGCTCCAAAATCGGCCAGCAAAGCTTGCACGATATCGGCCAAAAAGACCATTTCACGCCTGGGCGCTTGAACTTCCACTTCCAAAATGGCGTTAATGTCGTCCATCAGCTTGCTGAGCATGCGCATTCGGCGGGTGATGACGGCAATGGGTTCGCGCTGTTCTGGCTGCAACTCGCCCAAGTCGCCGCTATCCAACAACTCGGCATAACCGCGCGCAATGGAAAGCGGCGTGCGCAGCTCGTGCGACACATTCTGGATAAATTGATCCTTGAGCCGGTCCAGCTCTTGCTGCTGTTCCAGAGCTTGGGTCAGCAAGGCAATACGCTGCGCTTCTTGATCAAACAAGCGGGCATTTTCCAAGGCAATGGCAACCAGGCTGGCCAGCAACTCTACCAGTTGGCAATGGGCCGCATCAAACGCAAAAGGCTTAAAAGACTGAACCGACATTGCCCCCAGCAATCGGTCATGGACAATCAGGGGCACTCCCAGCCAAGCGCGAGCCAGGCACGGGCTGAGGTAATTGGGTTCAATTGGCAATTTATCCGCTTGCAAGTCGCCCACCAACAAAGGCTGCCGCATGCGCATGACCCAGCCGGTCAAACCGCCCTCTTCAAGCAGCAAGCGCCTCCCCATCACCATAGAAGCCTGGCCTTGCTCCATTACCAGCACAAAACAGATTTCGGAGGATTCAGCTCTGTACAAAGCCACCGCAAAAACATCTGGAGCAAGCAACTGGTCAACCTGCTCATAAACGCGCCGCAGCAGCGCCTCTGTGTCCAACACGCTAGTAATAGCCAGCCCGGTATGATACAGGCCAGTCAACTCTTTAGCCCACCGTTGAGATTCTTCCACTAGCCGAGCATTCTCAATTGCGTTGGCGCATTGCTGGGCCAGCGCATTCAAAAAGGACACTTGATCCGCCTCAAAGTAACGCGGCTGCCGATGCCACAAGACAATGCCCCCCACCGTCCTTTCATCGCGCAGCATCGGCACGGCTAAAATAGCGCGAACGTTTTCCACCTGGGCGATTTGCGGGAAGGCATACTTTGATTCTTTCCAGACATCAGATATCTGGAAAGAACTCCCGCGGGCCATTGCCTGGCCAATCGCTCCTTCGCCAACAGCGATTCCCTGAGCGTTGATCAATTCGATAAATTCTTTACTCACGCCATAACTGCTCTCGATGTATAAACGCCCGTCGGCTCGAAAAGCACAGACCCCGCTGGCATCCGAGCGAGACAGCTCTGCCGCATGGCGCGCGATGGAATGCAACACCTGCTGCAAATCTGGCGCCGACGTAATCTCGCGGCTCACCCGCGTAATTGCGGCCAGTTCCTCGGCCCGGCGATGCACATCGGCGTGCAAAAAGACCAGAGCCACCAGGTCGGCTACCCGTTCGGCAAAAGCTATTTCATCCGGCAACCACTGGCGTCCCCCCCCTACGTGCTCGTGGCAGACCATGCCCACCAACTGCCCGTGCAGCCGGACCGGCACGTCAATGGTAGCGCCAATGCCTAACGGCCTCCAATAGGCAACTGTCAGTTCAGACGCGCGAGGATCGTTAACCACATCGCTCACCACCAGAGCCGGGTTAGCCTCGAGCGCCGCAAAATACCTGGGATAATGATCAATCGCTATGACACGATCACGCACACGCTCAGCGCCAAAATATTCAAACGTTTCTACACAGCGAACTTGACGACCATCGGAAGAATGCCTCCAGATGTTTACCCGCTCAACTTCCATAGTCTCGGCAGCAGTCTCTGCAATCACCTGAAGCGCCTGCTCAAGCTGCCCTTCTGTCAGCGCCGGGTGAGTGGCCAGGCGAATCAGCGCACTATGGTGCTGCTGCGCCCGTTCCGCAAGATAGCTCTTTTCTTTTTCAGCTTGCCTGCGCTCGGTAATATCTCGCACCAACGTCATCACTTGGTCTTGCCCGCAGGCGACAATCCGCGCTTCATAATCATTCGCCACGCCACGCTGAACGAGCTGGTATTCGTGAACCTGAACCTGGCCCGTCTGCAAAGCTTGCTCGATGCAGCGCATGCGCTCGCGGGCCACCAGGGGCGGCAGCAGGTCAGACAGCTTTCTGCCTAGCATCTCTTGGGGCGGCGCAACCAATAACGACTCTGCGGCGGTAAAGATTTCTAGACAAGTGCCCTGGCTATCGAACCTAAAAATCAAATCAGGGATTGTATTGAGCAAGGCGCGATTTTGAGCCTCGCGTTCGCGCAAGGCTAGAGTGGCCTCTTCCATCTCCCTCGCCAAAGAGTATGCCATCAAAAACACCACGGCCATATAGGCATATTCGATAGTGTAAATAAGCGAATAAACCCCGCTGCTCATCAATGTATCGTTGAGGGCGCCTGCAACCACAAAACCCATAGACACCACAAGCGGCACGGCCTTTTTGCGCTGGCGGCGCAAATGGCGTAGGCTCAGCCACAACGCATAGCCCATTGACAGCATCCCAACCACGCTTTGAACGTCAGTCAGTGGGCCTGGCTTGACTTCGTAATGCGTAATTTCAAGCCCAAACATGACAAAATTTTTGACATCCGGCTGATCAACACGCCAAGCCAGACCATTTGGAGCCACTGCCCCCATCAGGGCAGCCAGAAGAAAATATGCCGAAAAAACTCGCAGCGCCTTGCCAGATGCCAGCCCGGTATAGTCGGCAACGAACCACAAAAAGGTGGCACAAATGATAGCCAGCGTCACCCCCTGCGCGCGTTGCCACTGCATTCCTTCCGCCACAGAAGAAGCGCTGTACAGGCCAGCGCAAAATGTGTCATAGGCTGCCATCGCAAAACAAGTCAGCCCAAAGGTCAAGTCCGCGCGGTGATCTCGCTGCTGCGAATAAACCAGCAAATGGTGAAACCCAGCATAAACCGCAATGCCGGCCATGACGAGTGGAGGTATAGACAAGACATTCATAATTGCCTCGCTTCCTGATCCACCAATATGCCCATCGCAAGCAGCTCTTGCCGCAAAGCAGGCCAGTGCTGCGGCAAGACAGCCGCCACGGTCGAAGCAATTGGCTCGCGGATCAGCCGGCGGGTCGCAGGTGTGCTCATCAATTGCTCCAACAATTCCGGCCGCACAACTCTCAGCATCACAACCTGGTCGGCCCAGGCTTCCGAGCCATGATCGCGCCAACGGCGCAAGGCTTGCAGCAAAATATCGGGCACGGGCGCAGCGGCGCTCTCTTCCAGAAATCTGATCACTCGTTCTACACCTATGCGCTGATAGCGCGCCCGCTGTAATGAGGAAGGCCTGATCTGGTAAATCAAGCTGCGCCCATCGTTTTCCTTGCCCAACCAATCTGCCACGCGCGACAGTTGAAAACGCTCATAGCGGCGCGCACTACCCACTCGCACGGTCCCATTCGCATCCACCTCAAAACGCCCATCACCGCGTTCCTTGGGCGGCTCGCCCTTGCCCAGCAAGGCCGCGCCGCTCTCGGTCAGCCTGAAGGCTATGGGCGTCTGTGAGCCTGAAAGCTGAACAACATCCAGCCATGTCAAGGGCGCGGCTAGCAAATAGCGCAGCAGCGCGCCATCTACCTTGTCCCAACTGGCAAAGCCGCGCAGATAATCGCCCGTTTGCGCATCACGGATATACCAGCCATCATAATCACCGCCGGGGCGCTGGAAATCGGGGCGCTGCGCCTTGATTGTGTTGATCAATCCATCCAAACTATGCCACTGGCCCGTTTGCGCCAGGGCAAGATAGTCTAATAGGGTTTGCCGGGCGATTAGCGGGTCATTCTGCCACGAGCCGGTATCCTCGCAACGCAAGCCGGGCACGTGCCACAACTCATTCCATGTAGCGTCGTCACGCCAAGCTTTAAACACAGTGCGCAACTGCTCAAAAGAGCAAGCGCGCAACCAACCAATCGCCTGGTCAGGATTAGGCCGCAGGCGCTGCTCACCGAGCCTGAGCAGCCCAACCCGCTCGGCGAGATGAAGCAAAAGTTCAATAAAAGCCCGAGTCGCCTCTCCCAATTGCTCGGCCAATAGCGGTTGACGCCGTTGCCAGGCCTCGTCGCACGGCGCTGGCAAAAGCGCGGATTGATGAGCATAGGCCAGCACGGTGCACACGTCGTCGTTAAAACATCCCGGTCTCGGCTCAATAGGGCTGTCAATAGGCAAAACCGGCAGCGGGGCTATCTCTGTAGATTGCGGCGCGATCATCGTTTGTAACCCGCTCCGTAATTCTGGCGGGACATAGATGACCTCCTGAATGCTCCCTGGCCCTTCATCAAAAGCCCGGTAAATCAAACCGGCATACCACAAAGATTCAGCCACCCCTTGCGGGCTGTCCCAGGGGCGTTCCCGCTCCAATCGCCCAGGCCCCATCAGGCGGATCTCGCCAAAGTGGCGCGTAAATGCGCCCACCGGCATCTGCCCCTCGGCTGCCAGCAAAGCGGCCAACGCCTCGCGTTCGGCGGGAATAAAGCAAGCCAACTGCTCCACCTGCGCAGACGGCGCCGTCATACGCGCAGCCAATTCTGCCGCTGCATCGTGGTGGCGATTCGTCGCAAGCTCAATCCCCCACCGCTCGGCAATAGCGCGCAGCATGGCCAGATCACAATCTAGCAAGCACTGTTTCAGAGTACGCACATGCACATTATACGCAAGCTTGCCCGCTTGGGCAAGATTGCTTGCCAACCAATTGTAGTGTAGAATAGCCCCAAGCTAGCAGGCTGTCGGAGAGCGGGCTGGTAGGCTCGTAGCGCGCACTACGAACGGCCCTCTCCGACAAGCTCCTAGGCAGGTCGGCTTCGCCGACCCGAAGCAGTTTCGGGCAAAGCCCGAAACTGCACCCGGCAGGCAGCACTACAAATCACGCAATTTGTTGGTTCACCCGCAGCCTGCCTGGCGGAACGAATCTACCCACAACTCGATATACTGCCGAGGTGAATCTATGGAAACGCTCAAACAACGCATCCTGGTTGAAGGCCGCGATCTGGGCAATGGCATCCTCAAAGTAGATGGCTTTCTGAACCACCAGGTTGACCCTGTCCTGATGCACGAATGTGGCCAAGAACTAGCGCGCCGCTTCAAGCACCTGCACATCACCAAAGTGCTGACCGCCGAAATTTCCGGCATCGGCCCGGCGCTGATGACAGGCTTGGAATTAAGAGTGCCGGTGGTCTATGCCCGCAAGCACAAGCCCATCACCATGCCAGACATGGTGTATCTGACTACAGCGCCCTCGCACACCAAAGGCAACGATGTCAACCTGATGCTCTCGCCAGAATACATCCGCAAGGGCGACCGGGTATTGGTGATAGATGATTTTTTGGCCTCAGGCAACACCATCAAAGGGCTGGTGCGCCTGGCGCAGGCAGCCGGCGCAATCGTCATCGGCATCGGCGCCGTCATCGAAAAAACATTCGAAGGCGGGCGGGTTGCTTTGCAAGACGCTAATGTGCCGATCGAGTCATTAGCCATCATCACAGCCATGCAAGACGGCGAAATCACCTTTGCCGAAAAACCAACCAATAATCAATCGTAATATCGGCCCCACCAGCACAGCACTTTTACGAACACGGGGCAAGTAGTATGACCGACGCAATTGCCATCTTGGATTTTGGCAGTCAATATACCCCACTCATTGCGCGGCGCGTGCGCGAGCAGCATGTTTACTGCGAACTTTATGCGTGGGATGCGCCCGTCGAGCGTGTGCTGGCCTTGCGGCCCAAAGGCTTTATCCTCTCTGGTGGCCCAGCCAGCGTTTATGAGCCGGGCGCCCCTACCCTGCCGGCCTACGTCCTGGATTCTGGCTTGCCCGTGTTGGGCATTTGCTATGGCATGCAGCTCTTGGCCCACAACCTGGGCGGCGCAGTAGCGCCTTCTGCCAAACGCGAATATGGCCCGGCTGTTATTGAAATTCAACATTCCACATTCAAAATTTCAAATTCTATTTTCCAGGCTTTGCATCTACCTAGTGTGAAATCTGACATCTCGAATCTCCAACCTCCAACCTCCAATCTGAAATTGAGCGTGTGGATGAGCCACGGCGACCGTATCGAGCGCCTGCCGCCAGGGTTTACCATTCTGGCTCACAGCGACAACTCGCCCATTGCTGCTATAGGCTGCGCCGCGCGCAACATGTACGGACTGCAATTTCACCCCGAGGTCAAGCACACCCCCCAGGGCGGCGAAATTTTGCGCGCCTTTGCGGTGGATGTTTGCGGCTGCGCGCCCACCTGGACGCCCGACAACATAATCGAACAAAGTGTGGCGGCCATCCGCGCCCAGGTGGGTGAGGGCCAGGTGGTTTGCGGGCTTTCAGGCGGCGTAGACAGCGCTGTGACGGCGGCGCTCGTCCACCGCGCAGTGGGCAACCAGCTTACGTGCATCTTTGTAGATACCGGCTTGCTGCGCCAGGCCGAAGGCGAGCAAGTGGTCCAAACCTTTCACCAGGCGTTGGGCATCAAGCTGGTTGCCGTGCATGCAGTGGAGGAATTTCTAGGAACGCTTCACGGCGTAACGGACCCTGCCGCAAAACGCAAGCTCATCGGTGAAAAGTTTATCCGCATCTTTGAGCGCGAGGCGCGCAAGCTGGGGCAAATTAACTTTTTGGCTCAGGGCACCATTTACCCCGATGTGATTGAAAGCGCCGGCACGGGCCGCAGCGGAGCAGCCATCATCAAGCACCACCACAACGTCGGCGGTCTGCCCCCTGACCTTGGCTTCAAGCTGGTCGAGCCGCTCAGAAATCTCTTTAAAGACCAAGTGCGCCAGGTGGGCCAGGCGCTAGGGCTGCCCCAGCGATTGCTCTGGCGACACCCCTTCCCAGGGCCAGGCCTGGCTGTGCGTATACTAGATGAAATCACGTGGGAGCGATTGGAAACCCTGCGCGCCGCCGATGCCATCTTTCTCCACGAGCTTGAGACAGCCGGATGGTACGAGCAGGTAGCGCAGGCATTTGCCGTGCTTTCACCCACCACCCGCTCAACCGGCGTGGCAGGCGATGCCAGCAAGTTTGGCCAGACCATCATTTTGCGCGCCGTGGTAACCGATGACTATATGACCGCCGCGCCAGCGCAACTGCCTTACGACCTGCTGACCCTGGTCAGCGCGCGCATCCTTAACGAGGTGCCCAATGTAACCCGGGTGGTCTATGACCTATCTACCAAGCCGCCGGCGACGATAGAGTGGTTATGACGTTACGACTTGTGACTTGGCATTTTGCCCATATCCCTGAAACTGTGCTAAAATACCTTTGCACAATAATATCTCAAAATGTGGGGGGAATCCTTGCGATTACCCTGTCTGGGCAGGGTATGCCCTGCCCTCACCCCAGATTATTGAAAAGATACTTTGCACATTTGCCATTGATTGATCATCACTACAATCGTCATTAATCATCATTCACGATTAACCATTACCCATGTCCATTCCGCTTGAGGCCATAATCGGCGATTTGCATATTATAGGCGGCGTCCGCCAGCCCATGACTGCGCCTACGGCTACCTTTGAGCCGCCGCGCCGGTGCGCGCGCGGGCGCGGCAACGATCGCTTGTTTGTGCTGGTCGAGATGCGCCCGCCCGACGTGGGCGCGACCATCGAAGCGACCTATGCCCCCTACAGCAAAGCCGTAGACCAACTCTCTACAGCCTATTGGCGCACCGAAGGAAGCGTGACGGCGGCGCTGCGAGCAGCCCTTACCGCAGCCAACGATTGGTTGATGGACTATAACCTCCAGTCACCCGTCCTAGAGCGTTTTCGGGCCGGCATCACGTGTGTGGCCCTGCGCGAATCAACGGCATTCATTGCGCAGGCCGGGCCGGCAGCATGCTACGTGGCGCACCAGGGGCAGGTAGAGCGCTTTCCCAGCCGCGATGTCGCCGCGCCAGCGTTGGGGGCGTCACGCGGTCTAGAGATACGCTACAGCCGCGCCGAGTTGCAGCACGGCGATGTAGTGCTGCTGTGCGACTCGCTCACCGCCGAACGCCTGCCCGATGCAACCATCTCGAATGCCATTGTCTATGTCGGCGTGCCAACCGCGCTGGTCAACCTCGAACGGCTGGCCGTGCAAAGCGATCTCATTGCCATGCTCATCGAAGCGACCGCCGTGGGCAAGCCCATTCACACCGAGCCGCCTGCCCCCTCCCCCGCCGCGCCTGCGCGCCGGCCTCAACCCAAGGTGGTAGAACCCGATTTTTCCGAACCCGACGCCGTTCCAGAAATCGCCCGCCCGCGCCAAGGGCAGCCCTCACTGCGCAGCAGGCTATCAGATCAATGGCAGCGCCTGCGCGGGTCCATTGCAGCCGCCAATCAGGCCATACCTCGCGTCGCGCTCATTAACCGCGCCCGCCAAGTGATGGGGTCCGTTGCCGCGGGCGTTACGGTGGCCGGGCAAGGCGCCAAAGAATCTGTGCAACGCATGTTGCCCGAAGGCCCCCCCGTCCCCCCCAAACGCGCCGCGCCAGGCAGCACCTTGATCGGGGCAGGGTTAACCATCATCATCCCCTTGCTCATCACCGCGCTGGTCGTCTACTCTTATACACAACGCCGCCAACAAACCGAATTTGAACTGGTCTTGAACACTGCGCGCACCGAGGCTGCCCGCGCCCAAACCACCCTCGACGAGGACAAAGCGCGCGCTTTGTGGCAGCAAGCCTGGGAGCATGCCAACGATGCGCTGGGCCGCCGGCCGGCCAGCCTGGATGCGCGAGCGCTACATGACCAGTCCCTGGGCAAATTGGATCAGATTGACCAGGTGACGCGCGTCAAGACCTTTCTTTTGTACGATTTTGGCCCCGGCAGCAATTATCGCCTGGCCCTGCAGGGCACCAATGTCTTTGTGATGAACTCGCAGCAACTGTGGCACATCACACTTGCCGAAACAGGCGCCAGCCTCCTGGGAGCTCCGCCCATCCGAACCTACGCCGGCGAGTCCGTCAGCAGCCGCCAAGTGGGCGCCTTGCTCGACCTGGCCTGGGTCAGCGCCAATGGGTTGCGCACCAAAAGCAGCCTGCTCATCCTTGAAACAGGCGGCTTGCTCGAACATGACCCCGCCTGGAACGTCCAAGCTGTGGCTCTGGGACAGGGCGAAGCTCGCCCCGACCTGCGTCTGATGGCAGCTTTCGGCGGCAACCTGTACGTGATGGACAACAGCCAACTCTG
Organism: Thermoflexales bacterium; assembly: GCA_041740315.1. GTDB lineage: Bacteria > Chloroflexota > Anaerolineae > Fen-1058 > Fen-1058 > JBGSMF01. The sequence goes on along the minus strand of JBGSMF010000216.1, from coordinate 6,593 downwards.
GCGCTACAAGCCGCTGGGGAATGGCTTTGGCACCGCCGCCGAGGCTTATTTCAATTCTCCGCCTGGCGATTTGAGCACCGCCATTGATTTGGCCATAGATGGCAGTGTCTACTTGCTGTATGCCGATGGGCGCATTCGCAAGTTCTTTGGCGGCGACGAGCACGAATTTACACCCACCGCCCTGCCCGACCCATTGGCTCGCCCCGTGGCTCTGGCGGCAGACGCCGAAGCCACCCGCGGCTCTATCTACGTGGCCGATGCCGGCCCGGTGGCCGATGCCGGCCTGGCGCGGGTCGTGCAGCTTACCTCGCGAGGCATCTTTGTCCGCCAAATCAAGACACACGACGACTCTATGAACAGCCTGGAAAGCGTCTTTGTAGACGAGCGCGCCGAGCGCCTGCTCTTTATCAGCGGCGGCAAATTGTACACCGCCCCCTTGCCCACCCTTCAATCCCCCTGATATCAGCGCCGGGTCGGCTATGCCGACCTGCCTAGTTTGTCGCCCAGATCATGGTAAAATAGCGGGCAATCATCAACAGTAACTATTCAGCCCACGCTCGCGGCAGGTGCCTGCTTGGCGGCCTGTCTGTCGCCAGATAGACAGACAGGTGACACCCACCGCCACATCCGCCGAGTGGCACGCCCAGCGGGAGCAAGCCTGAGTAGTCACCATAAACAAAACCGGAGGTGCACCCTTGCGCAACTTGCTTATCACTGGCGGGGCCGGCTTTATCGGCTCTAACTTTACACGCTACATGCTAGAACGCTATCCCAATTATCACGTCGTCGTTTATGACAAGCTCACTTACGCTGGGAATTTGGATAATCTCAAGGACGTGGCCGAGCGATTTTCGGACCGTTATCATTTTGTGCGGGGCGATATTTGCGATGCAGAGAGCGTGCTGGCCGCCTGTCAGCAGCACAGCATTGATACCATTGTAAATTTCGCGGCGGACACGCACGTGGACCGTTCGTTGATGGAACCTGGCAGTTTTATCATGACCGACGTGTACGGCACCTACATCTTGCTGGAAGCGGCCAAGACCTTGGGGCTGGAACGCTATCACCAAATTTCCACGGACGAAGTGTATGGCCAAGTGCTGGAAGGCTCTTCCAAAGAGACCGACCCACTGCACACGCGCAGCCCCTATTCGGCTTCCAAGGCCGGCGGCGACCTGATGTGCCTGGCCTACTATACCAGCTTTGGCGTGCCGCTCACCATCACGCGCGGCAGCAACAATATCGGTCCTTACCAATATCCCGAAAAGGTCGTGCCGCTCTTTATCACCAACGCCATTGACGGCCAACCCCTCCCCTTGTATGGCGATGGGCGGCAGCAACGCGATTACCAATACGTGATGGATCACTGTGAAGGTATTGACCTCGTGCTGCACAAAGGCAAATTGGGAGAAATTTACAACCTGGGCACTGGCAGCGAGACTTGTAATATTGACATGGCCAACGCCATTTGCGACCTGCTGGGCAAGCCGCGCTCGCTCATCCGTCCCGTCCAAGACCGGCCCGGCCACGACCGGCGCTACAGCCTGGATGTCAGCAAAGTTTGCGGGCTGGGTTGGGAACCAGAGCACAACTTTGCTGAAGCCCTAGAAAAAACTGTGCGCTGGTATGCAGAAAACGAGTGGTGGTGGCGCAAAATCAAGACAGGCGAGTATATGCACTATTACAAAAAACAATATGGCGAACGGCTGCAAGCGCCTTAAAAGCCAAGAAACCAGGTTTTTCAGAAAAACCTGGTTTCTTTTTTTAGCGGAGATGAGTGAGGTTACTACTCTAGCACCACCACGGCACCGGCGGCTTCTAGCTTGGCCTTGGCATCATTGGCGGTTTCCTTGCCCACAGCCTGCAGCACCTTGTTGGGCGCGCCATCAACCAATTCCTTCGCTTCCTTCAGGCCCAGCGGCGTAAGTTGGCGCACCACCTTGATGACGTCAATCTTTTTAGCGCCGGCTTCCTTTAGGACCACATCAAACTCGGTCTTTTCTTCCACCGGGGCGGCGGCCGCCGGAGCGGCTATGGGCATTGCAGCCATCGCCATTGGCGCGGCGGCGGTAACGCCCAATTTGTCTTCCAACATCTTGACCAGTTCGGCCGCCTCTAGCAGGGTCAGGCCACTGATCTCTTCCACAATCTTGTTCAAGTCTGCCATTTCAAAATTCTCCTTCAGAATTAGTTTTGCGCAAAAATTGAAATATCATGCCGCGCCTTCGGCGGCTTATTATGCCGCCACGCCTTCGGCGGCCTTGAGTTGATCCACCCGCGCCTGGATCACAGAAACAACCTGGCGCAACCCGGCGCCGAGAACGCCCGCCACCTTGCTGGCCGGAGCTTGAATGGTTCCCAACACCTGCGCCAGCACCACCGGGCGAGGCGGCAATTCGGACAAGGCCCTGACGCCGGCGGCGTCAAGGACGCTTTTGCTCATCACTGCGCCTTTGATAGTAAAGGTCTTGTTCTCACCTGCAAACTGAATCACCGTCTTGGCCACCGCGGGCGGCTCGCCAAAACAAAACACTGCCGCCGTGGGGCCTGCCAGCAGCTTGTCAGGCACAGCCATGCCCACCTCGCGCAGCGCGCGAGCGATCAAGGTGTTTTTGACAACATGCAATTCACCTTCAGTTGTGCGCGCCTTGGTGCGCAACTGGTAGACCGATTTGGTCGGCTGCCCGCGATAATCTGTCAGGATTATGGCCTGACTGCGTTTGAGCCAATCAACGTACATGTCAACCAGCTCTTCCTTTCGCTTCTTACTGATTGCCAATTTATCTCACCTCCTTCAATAACAAAAATCTTTGCCGCAGTCAAGAGGCAAAGATTTCTAGTCACCCAGCTCGCCAGTCTGCTAGTCTCACAGTCATCAATTACATGACTATGTGACCATCTGACCAGACGACTCTTTTGCCTCGGCAGGAGATTGAGCGGCATTTTGTCTGCCGCGCCTGCGTTCTTTGGCTGCGGATATTCAATTGTTCAAATAATGCGCATTCAATGCATAGGGCGTAACACGCTAATGCGATTAGACCGTCTCTAGCGCCTGGGCCAAGTTTGCATCTACCCGCACCCCAGGCCCCATGGTCGAAGACACCGTCACGCGCTTGATAAAAATGCCTTTGGCCGTCGAGGGCTTGGCTTTTCTGACCGCATCCATCAATGCAGTAAAGTTAGTCATCAGACTCTCTGCCGGAAAGCTCGCCTTGCCAATCACTACGTGCAAGTTGGCCGTCTTGTCCAGGCGGAACTCGGAACGCCCGGCGCGCGCCTCGCGAATCAGGCGGGGAATGTCGGCGGCAGGAGCGACCGTGCCAGCCTTGGGATTGGGCATCAGGCCACGCGTGCCCAGGATCTTGCCCAAACGCCCCACCTTGCTCATCACTTCAGGCACCGCAATGGCCACATCGAACTCTGTCCAGCCGTCACGAATTTTTTGATAGCCCTCGTCATCGTCAATCACAAAGTCGGCGCCGCCCTCTTTGGCCAGCCGCGCGCCCTCGCCTTCAGCAAAGGCCAAAACGCGCACCGTCTTGCCCAAACCGGCGGGCATCAACACCACCCCACGCACCTGTTGATCAGATTGACGGGGATCTACCCCCAACCGAACATGCACTTCAACTGTGGCGTCAAACTTGACAAAGCTAGTGTCTTTGACCAGTTGTAACGCTTCCTGGGGTGTGTAATATTTTTGCCGATCAATCTTGGCGGCAGCTTCTTGATACTTTTTACCGTGTTTTGCCATTTCTGTACTCCTTGTGGTAATATCGGGTATAACCCTCCCACCAATGGGGGTGACGATCTCGTTAATCCACTATCTCGATGCCCATGCTCCGCGCTGTGCCGGCGATCATTTGCTCAGCGCCTTCAACATCAATCGCATTGAGATCACGCATTTTTTGCTCGGCAATATCGCGCAATTGCTTGCGCGTAATCTTGCCCACTTTGGTTTTGTGCGGCTCTGAAGAGCCTTTTTCTACGCCGGCTGCCTGCCGCAACATGTCGGGGGTAGGCTGCGTTTTGAGCACAAATGTGAACGACTGATCGCTATAGATCGTGATCTCGGCTGGAATCACCTGGCCCGCCATCGAAGAGGTGCGGGCATTGTAATCCTTGCAAAACGCCATCAGATTGATCCCATGCTGCGCCAGCGCCGGGCCGATGGGCGGGGCCGGGTTGGCCTTGCCGGCCGGGATTTGCAGTTTCACAATCGCTTTAACTTTCTTTGCCATTTTTCACTCCTTGTGGTGTTGACGGGCTTTGCCCTCCCACAGCTCTAAATTTAAGGTTGCAGATTCAAGATTTCAAATTTTAAATCTGAAATTTGAAATCTGTAATCCCCTACATTTTTTCGACTTGCAAAAAGTCCAATTCAACAGGGGTGTCTCGGCCAAAGAAGGATACCATCACCCGCACTTTGGCCTTGTCCATGTCAATTTCGTCTACAACGCCCATAAAGTCATTGAACGGCCCATCGATGATGCGCACTTTTTGCCCTGGCGTAAAAGTGACCTTGACCTTGGGGGCTTCGGCCTCCATGCGCTTTAGAATTCCGTGCACCTCTTCTGGGCGCAGCGGCGTGGGTTTGTTGCCCATACCCACAAAGCCTGTCACGCCGGGGGTGTTGCGCACCACATACCACGATTCTTCGGTCAGGACCATTTGCACCAAAATATAACCGGGGAACACTCGCCGTTCAATCTTGCGACGCTTGCCATCGCGGACTTCGATCTCTTCCTCGGTGGGCACAACCACCTGGAAAATCTTGTCGCGCATATTCATGGATTCGATGCGCTGCTCTAGATTGTGCTTGACCTTGTTTTCATAGCCCGAATAGCAGTGGATTACATACCACTCGGGTTGATCGAGTGTTTCAGTCAAATCTGGCGCGCCGGCCAACATTGCTTCGCGCGATGGCGCCTCGCGCGGCTCGCGCGCAGGCGCGGCGACAGATTCCTCAGGTTGTTGACCCTCAGGCAGCCCAGGCTGCTCCGCTTCAGACAGCAGCTCATCTAGCGAGAACAGTTCGCCGTCCTTCATGAATGTCACTGCACCTATTCTTCCCGTCTAAGAGCTACCACCAGCGCAATCAGGCCAACCACCGTCACAATAATGCCAATGGCGATGGCTACCGAATTGCCGGAAATAACAAGACCCAATTCCAACGAGAACAGATAATCCATCAGCCCCAGCAAGGCCGCCATGCCAATCATGACAACCAAGACCACCACCGTCAAGTTCGTGGCTTCTTTTCGGGTCGGCCAGCGGACCTTTTTCAATTCGGCCCACGTCTCACGCAAGTAGCGCGTCACCGCATTATCACGCAAAAAATCAGTCACGTTATTGCTCCACTTGTTTCAAGCTTTGGCTTACACTTCAAGACACCGCACTCGGGCGGTGTCTTGAAGTAAGCGCTATAACAGGCCAGGCAGGAATTGAACCCACAACCGCGCGATTTGGAGTCGCGTGCTCTGCCAATTGAGCTACTGGCCTATAATTTACCTTCAAGCAGATCATTCATCCAAGATACCATCAGGGATTTGAGCCTTGAGTCATGAAAAGCGACGTGAACGGTGCCATATAAACTGCGTCGTCCCAGGTGGTTCCCTCTTGCGGCTCTGCCCTTTTTCAAAGTTGGGCGATCAAAATTCTCCGAGGACATGCCCAACTCACCCGACCAAAAAGCCAACAACATCTGGTAATCCAAATCCTCATAGTAATCAATCCGCGCCTTGAGTCTCTGAGATGATACATTACAAACCTTGTCAAGAAACCTGATCCACAATTTCAGGATACGTGGGTCACTATTTGTAAGAATCAAAGATGGATTGGTTTTATCGCCCTCACCTAGATACAGCGCTACTCCAACTAGAAACAACTCACGATGGCTCAAATCTATGCGAAACTTTTCGCCGCCAGGATTGTGCTTAAGGTAGCTGGCATCACTCCAATGCCGACGCTGCATTCCATACTGATCCATCCAGTAAACAACTTTGTGGTGCGATACACTCAACTCCTCAGAAACATCATGAACAGATAGACCGCGCCCGTAATAAAGCTCTTCGAGCAACTCTGCCCTGATAGGTTCGCCTGGCTTTAACATACAGCATACCCTACAAGTCACAGGCACAGCATTCTACACATGCAGATGATTTTACTTTTGCTCCTTGTGCTGCGTATGCTTGCGGCAACGCGGGCAATACTTTTTTAGCTCCATCCGCCCCTGGTCGTTGCGGCGGTTTTTTTCGGTTGTGTAATTGCGCTCTTTGCATTCAGAGCAAGCCAAGGTCACAACCAACCGCGCATCTTTCTTAGCCATACTTCCTCGTTCTAGTCAATCGGCAACCGATTGATGATTGATTACGATTAATTACTCTGCCACCTTGACAATGACGCCTGCGCCTACCGTCAGACCACCCTCTCGAATGGCAAAGCGCGCTCCAGCTTCCAACGCCACCGGCACGATCAGCTTTACCTTCATCGTGATATTGTCGCCCGGCATCACCATCTCTACCCCCTCCGGCAATTGAATCTCGCCCGTCACATCCATCGTCCGTATAAAAAACTGCGGCCGATACCCCGTGAAG
>JBGSMF010000215.1:0-16807 GCA_041740315.1 Thermoflexales bacterium | reverse complement strand
CGGGCGGCACCGTGGGCGCCAGTTGCGCCAGCGGCGGGGGCGCTTCGTGCGCCTGCTTGTAGAGCACGGTAGCCGTGTCGCCTGTAAAAGGAACTTTGCCAGAGAGCAGCTCGTAACACACCACCCCCAATGCATACACATCGGCTCGGTGGTCGGCCGGCAGGCCACGTATTTGTTCTGGGGCCATGTATTCGGGCGTGCCGACCATGGCACCGGTCTGGGTCAGGCGCGAAGCCCCCATAGCGCGCGCAATGCCAAAATCGGTCAGCGTGGCGTGGTCATTGGCGTCTACCATAATGTTGCTGGGCTTGATGTCTCGATGGACAAAGCCTTGCTTGTGGGCATAGTCTAGAGCCAACGCCACCTGAGAAATCAAATTGGCCGCGCGCGCCGGGGGCATTGGCCCGGCCTGGCGAATTAACTTGCCCAGCGACTGGCCTTCGAGCAACTCCATCACAATAAATTGAATATCGCCCACCTGGCCTACGTCATAGATCGAAACGATATTAGAATGGCGCAGGCGCGCCGCCGCGATGGCCTCTTGCTTAAAGCGCTTGACAAAGCTCTCGTCATAAGCAAACTGACGGGGCAAGACCTTGAGCGCCACATATCGCTGCAAGGCCAGCTGATAGGCTTTGTAAACCACCGCCATGCCGCCGCGTCCAAGCTCTTGAACAATTTGAAATTGGCCGAGCGTTTGGCCCACCTGGTTATCCATTCAGAGTGCTCCTACAATTTGACCACCCTTGCGAAGGTGGGCGACCTTTGATCGCCTCTACCTTTGCAAGGGTAAGCGTGCCTGCGGCTAAAAGACTCGCATCCTACTCATCCCAAAGGCAATCTAACTATAAATTTAGCCTCTGGGCCAAAGCGCACCCGGTCGCCACTCTGCAATGGGGTGGGCGTGTGAGGCGCGAGGCGCTGGCCATTGACAAAGGTGCCATTGCTGCTGCCCAGGTCGGTGACGGTGCATTGCCGCCCATCCCAATAAATCACTGCGTGCTGGCGGCTGACCTGGTTATCTTGATCCAAAGCGATCACATTTTCGTGTGAGCGACCCACGGTGGTTTCGCCTTGCTGCAAAAGCGAGCGCGCGCCTTCAGCCGTAATCAAGCAAGCTTCTTCAACGGGTGGCGGAGACGGCGGCGGGGCATACTGTACCGGCACATAGCGCCGCTTGGGCCGCGCCAACACCAGCAAGAGCGCCACTCCGCCAAACAGCGCCAAGGCCCCCATGCACATAAACACTCCCAGGCACGCCAAGATTGCCAGCGAGGCATTATCACCCGTCACTTTTGCGACAGGCGGCAGTGGAGTGATGGGCGCAGGCGCTGCCGCCACCGGCGTCGGCGGGATTTCTACCGGCGTGGGCGGCGCAGCGCGGCCGGCCTCTGGCTTGGGCAATTGCAGCCTGCCATAGCCATACGCTGCGTCAGACCCACTGGGGCCTAAATCGGCCGCATTGCCAATGAGATAATCCTTAACCTCTTGGGGGGTGTAATCTGGAAAGGCGCTCAGCACCAATGCCGCCGCTCCCGCAACGTGGGGCGTAGAGGCCGAAGTGCCCGGAAACGAGCGCGGCGCATAACTGGCCGTTGTTACCCTATCGGGAGCGGTTAGTTCGGGCTTGAGGCGATCGTCGTTGGTGGGGCCTTGAGAGCTAAATTGCTCCAAGCGGCTTGATTTCCATTCGATAGCGCCAACCGTCAAGCCGCCGGCAGCATCGGCGGGCGTGCCCAGGCTATAGGCGGCCGAGTTGAACTCGATTTCGGCGTCGGGCGCATACACATCGAGCGTGATAGAGCGATCGATGGTCTTGGCCTGGATGACAAGATAGTATACTTTTTCCTCCGGCTCACGCAGCCGGATGCCCTCAAAAGGGTAATCACCGTGCTCCCCGCTTTGCAAGTTTTGTGAAGAGGCCACCAGGTCCGAATCTTTATCGTACAAAAAAAGGTCCAGGTCGGTTTGGCTATCGGGCCAATCATTCCAGTTCAAAACGATGACGGCATCGTTGGAGGGTGGGTAATAGGTCATGAGCTCTTTGCCATTGGGAAACTCGTGCTGGTTGTTGCCATCTGAATCTGTAAACTCGGCGCGATAGTGTTCTTGGGCATAATTGCCGCTGGCATTGACCCAGATCACGCCTTTGCCAACCACTTCCTCAACCAGTTTGGCCTGCGAGCCGCTGCCATCCATTGGCGCCACCAGGCCGGTGGCTGAATGAGATATAATTTGCACGCCCTGCTCTAGCAACCAATCAACTGCGCGGCCCAGGCCCACTTCGCTGCCATCGTAATAGGCAAAGTACAGTTCGGCGTCGGGCGCCATGGCGTGAACAATTTCAGCGCACGCCGCGCCGTGCACCTCGCCGCTCGAATCGGCCTCTCGTCCGCGCGCAAACGACTCGACCGTCACAGTCTCTGGCAACTCTTTGCCCAACAAGTCTCGATAGCCATCGAATCCCAGGTCGAGCACGCCCACCTTGACGCCCTGGCCGGTAAAACCGGCGTCGTGCCATTCTTTAGCGCCGGTCACCTCTATTCCTTCCACTTTGCTTTCTGGCGCCAAGCAGCCCGCCAGCGCGCCGCACTTGCCCGTGCGCGAGGGGATGGGCAGGCGCAGCTTGATTACGTGCTTGAGCTGGCCAAGCTGCTCGAACAGCTTGGCCGGGTCTTCGGTCTTGGCAAATTGTTCAATCACCCTCATGGGCACCGCAATATCCACCAGGTCGCGGTAGGTGCCTTCAACAATCAGGCCAAATTGCTCCAGTTCGCTTGCCACAGTGGCGGCATTTTTCTCATCGTCAACCACCAGTGTAATGCGCACTTCGTCTTTGTCGTTCAACAAGCCGCGCTGCAAGGCCAGTTCGCGCGCCGCCTCGATGCCGCCGGTCTGGTAGGCCAGCATAAAGTCTTTGTAGACCGAATCGAGCGAAGGGTCTTGAAGCAATTCGGCCAATTGCGGATAGCGCGTGGCCAACTCTTCCAGCGACGGCGGGGGAGTCAGTTCCAACTCTGGCGGCACGGCAAAGGTTGGCGCTGGCGTTGGGGTCACGCTGGCCGGGCGGGTAAAAGACCACAAAGCTCCACCCGAAGCCAGCAGCACGATTGCCCCTATAATGATCAGAGCAAATAGAAACTTGCGATTTTGCAAAAGTGGTGATTCCAAAGTCATTCCTCCTCATAAAGTTGTCATTTGCTTGGCTCTGGGAACCCAATTACTGTTACATCTCCGCTCATATTGTTCACGGCGTATACCGTTCCGGTCTGCGGGTCTACTCCGATGTCGCTTGTGTCCCATCCGGCTTGTAAAGTCGTGATGACCTTTGTATCGCGGATGACGGCCAGCAAGTTATCTTCGATGCGTCCTACATACACATAACCACGCACCGGGTCTATTGCCATAGACCAGTTTCCCGAACGTGGGCGCGCGGATTTGATGACGATGCTTTCAATAACGTTTAAATCAGTATCCAGCACTAACACTTCATCTTTCATCATCATCACATACAACCAGCCATTGACCGGGTTAAACAATATTTGAAGGGCAGGCTTGTCAAATAGCTTTTCACGAATAGGCTTCAAGTCGCGCAAGGCAAGTAGCCGTTGACTTATGTAAGTGAATACTTGCCCAGTATGCGGGTCAATCACGATGGCCGCAACCCCCCCCCCAACTTTTGGCTTCCACCCCATATCTGAGCTGGCAATCACCTGCGTTCCACTGATGACCCGTATCAATTGCGCATAATCTTCCAGTTTTTTGGGATAGTCTCCAACATAAACCCACCCATTAACTGGATTGACCGCGATGGCTGAAGGAAACCGTCCGACCGGGACACTGGCTATTACCTCGGTGCCAGTGATAACCAACACCGAACCTCCTATTGGTTGGTCGTTTTCCTTTCTATCCCACAGGTTAAGGGCATATACATATCCATTGACAGGATTAGCTACTGCTCCACGAAAATCGAAATTGGCGTCTTGGAGTGTGGTAAATGTGCCATCCGGCTCAACTACACGGATCAGGTGGTATAGTGAATCAAACACATACACTCGCCCATTGCGCGGTTGGACGACTATTGGCCCAGACGAACTCAAGGTCTTTTGAGGGAACTGAATCGTATTACTCAGGTGCGTCCCTTGCACAATGGACACAGTGTTGTTTGTGTGAAGTACATAAGCAGTGCCTCTAGCAGGGTCCAATGCAATCTTGTACGGTGCGGATGAAATTTTGATAGTATCAATAACAACAGGAACAGGTGTTGGGCGGCAGGATACCCCTATCACCAAAAGAAGGCCAATTAGTCCAATGGCCATTGCAAAGGCTGTGAGACTGCGCAACCCTTTCATCATCGCAGCACCACTGGCAGGTAAATAAAGCTTGGCCGCGCTGGATAGGCCAGAAAGTTGTAAAAAGAGGGTTTGCGATTACGGTTTCCATCGTACAAGCCAAAGTGCATTGGGCGGATGACTGTTGGCTTTTGTGGAACGAGGGCAGCATGGCGCCACTTGAGCAAATCTGTGCTCTCAGATAGCGATACATCTTGGCCAAAGTCCTGGCAGTTAAACCAAAACACTTTGGACACTGCTCTCGTGCCTGGCTGATTCCAATGTTCAACCTCGTTGAACAGGATGTCAAAGCCGGTCGTCAGGTAATCGGCCTGCAATTGGCGGGTGATAACCTGGCTGGCATAAGGCCCAACGTTGGGGTCGCCATACGCGCTGTTCCAGCCAATCTCGGTTGTCCAGATTTTCTTGTTACCGTCGCCTCTACCACTCATTGTTTCCAAGAACTTGGCAAGCATAGTTGGGTAGGTAGGAGTATCATAATGCAAATATTGTTGGGGATCCAGGATAAAGTTGCCTGAACCGGGTGGGTCGTCAAAGAAATAGGGATGCAACGCTAACACATCGAGGTAGCTCTGCCCACTTCCCCACCGATCATAAACTGTCTGCATATAATCCCTCGAAGCATCCTTTACACCGACTGTTCCTCCAAATACAACTTTGGCTAATGGGTCTACCGACTTTATCGTCTCGTATGATGCCTGGAGCAAATCAGCATAGTCGCTCGCCAGATTAAAACGGTAGCCAGTTTCGGTAGGGTGATCTTCCTCGTTCCATATCTCCCAATAATCAACCCGATTTTTAAAGTGGGCGACAAGGGATTGCAATGTGCGGGTAAATTCGTTGCGATAAGCTGCCTGATTTGTGTTCCAGTCCTTGCGGGCTAATGTCTGGTAATCCACCAGCGCCAAAGTGGAAATGTCTTGTCCGCACAAGCTGTCTACTATCATATCATAGTCGCGGAAATTAATTCCACCATACTCTGTGGCAATAAATTCCAACCGCGTCCAATGTGTGCCAGTCTCCTTCACCAAAACAAGGTCTCGTGGATCAGAGAAAAGCGGGACAGTTGTGTCCTCATGGCCGATATAAGCTGAAAGGCCCAATCCTTTGGCCCCAGGATCAAGCGCGTCACAATCTTTGTCTGGCTCGTCATAAGCCCATACACGAATGTCATCCAGCCACACACCTTGCCCCACGTCAACGTTATCATCGCTGACGAATTGCCATCCCAGCCACACTGCTGACTCCCCCGCATAATCCGTGTACCACATCTCCCAAGGTTGCCAGCTCGGGCTTGTGCCACGGACCATACTGCCGGTATAGGTGATGGTGTTGGTTGACACGCCAAAAAAGATAAAATCGCCAGTGGGGTCGGGGATATCCAGCCACATCCAAAATTGCGCATAGGCGTCGTCAAACTGGCGCAGGTCAAATGGCCCACAGTCAATCCAAGTATCCATAGAGCCAGGATAGTGAGGGGTGACTGCTGGATCATATCCATCACTGCCGTCGCGGGCAGGCCAGGCCGCTTGGCTGCCTTCTGCGGCGCGTAGACTGTCGGTGCCCCATTGGCGGTCAAGCCCATCCATGCTCAAGTCGTAGACTTGGCACAGCCCAGGGGGAGAGACTGTGTGGGTAAGCGGGTTTTCACCCTCAAAAGTTGCAGTCATTTGTTTTGCCCAGTTCATGATAACCGCGCCTGTGGAGATTGGCAGTGAGGACAAGGCTATGCTGATAGTGCGATTGGCTACTGGCGACTGGCTAGTGGGGCGGCGTATTGTCGTTGGCAAGGGCTGCCCATCCTCGGCCAGCAAGAGTCGTGCTGCAAGTTCTGCTTCGGTGAGCAGTGGGCTGTTCTCAGGGTCAATCACAACTCGCTGAACAAATGGTGGTGTAGGCAATGCTTTGGCTGGTGATGGAGATATTGCGCTTTGAGCCGCGATAGGTAGCGGGTGGTACAGCCATGGTAGAGCTACGCATATCATCAACAGCAGAACAATAAAAATGATGTGGCGTTTTGATGGCATTTTATTTCCTGTCATGTTGCCTTGCAACTTTGCTCAACGAAACGTGCGGCTGCCAAGAGCGAGCTGACACCAATTAGGCAAACATCCCCAACAATCGGCCTGCATAAGAATACAACCCAAGGGATATGAAAAATAGACGTAACTACTCAGCCGGCACCCTTCGACTACGCGCCGCTCCGCTCAGGATGCTGAGTAGTTACAAATAGACTATGGCACCGAAACCAGCATGTTGTCAAACGTAAAACGCACATTGGCTTCATCATATGCGCCGGCAATCAAGCCCACGTCGCCGCTAGGCAGCGGGGCATCATCTTGAGCCTGGGCAGCCAGCTCGCCATTGATATACAGCTCCAGCTTGTCGCCTATGCACGAGGCTCGGATGTGGTTGGCGGCCTGGCCCGATTTGATAGCTGCGGCAGATTGATATTTTTTGTCGGCAGAGCTAATGACAACCTGGTCTCCTTCGTTCATTCGTATAATCGCCGCATAGCCATCTACCCTGACGGAAAAATAGTTATAGTTTTTCGAGTCTTGATAGCGGCAGATCACGCCAAACTCGGCCTTGTCATCTGCCGGCCCTTGTTCAAGCACTGCCTCTACTTCGATGATGACGTTTTCCAGGTCAAGCGCCGGCTCGGCATTGGCCCAGGCCAACCAATTATTGCGCTTGATGGCGATAAAATATTTATCACCTTCATAACCCACTGCGGCATTCTCCTCATCGTAAACATCCCAGCCGCTGTCTGGATTTGAAAAATCGTCCAGGTACAAAGCCTGGCCCGATGCAGGTGTGGGAACGCCCGGCGGCGTTGGAGTGAGGTTGGCATCGAGCCACGCCCCCCACGCCAGAAACAAGAGGCAGGCCACAACAACCGCCAAGCAGCCGCAGCCGCCCATCCACACCAAGGTGGGCGGGCCGCTCCGCTTGGGGGCAGGAGCCGGATACACCGATTGGGGTGGCGGGGTTGAATACTGGGCAGGTGGGCGCGACGCTTGTTGGCTGGGCGGGCCGACCGGGGTGACCGGCTGGCGGCCTGATGCTTGTTTAGGCGCAAACTTGTGTGAGGGCGCAGCCGATTGGCTTGGCGGCACATAGGTAGGCGGCATCACGGAACGAGCCGGCGGCTGGCTGTACACCATTGTGGCGCTGGCTTGCGCCATCGCCGCGCGCATCTCGGCCGCGGTCTGAAAGCGATCGTTGGGGCGCATCTGAATGGCTTTAAAAATGGCCGCCTCGGTGGCCGGTGACACGTTGGGTGATTGCGAGCGGATGGGTGGTATGGTCGATTCTTTAATCAGACGCTCGGTGATAGAAGGCGGCAGCTTGCCGGTGAGCAAATAATAAAGCGTAGCGCCCAAGGCAAAAATATCGGAACGAGCGTCGGTGTGACCATAAGAACTGTCAATCTGTTCAGGCGGAGCATACTGCGGCGTGCCCGCGCCGCGCAGCACCATCACCGTCTGCGGACTGCTTGGATCGTACAGCTTGACCAGGCCAAAATCCACCAAAAAGGCGCGCCCGTCGGGCGTCAGGCGAACATTGGCCGGCTTGATATCTCGATGCAACACATTTTTGCCGTGAATATATTCCAGAGCATCAAGCAACTGGCGCGCCCAATCTAGCACCTGCGCTTCGGGCAAGCCCGGCCGCCCCTGGGTCTTGAGCACATCGTTCAATGCTTGCCCTTCAATATAATCCATCACCAGGTATTCATTGTCGTTTTCAATGAAATAATCAATCACGCGCGGCAAGTTGGGGTGGGTCAGGCCGGCCAGAACGCGCGCTTCGCGCTGGAACTGCTGGCGCAGGCCATCTAGCACGGTGCCAGAAAGGTCCGACGCGGGCCGCATCTCTTTAACTGCCACTCTTTGCTCCAGGGCCATATCGCGCGCCACATACACTGCGCCCATGCCACCTTGCCCCAGTTGGTCATGAATCTGATAACGATTGCGTACTACTTGTCCCGATTGTAACGGCATTCTTTCACCTCAATAAACATCTATTCCGAAAATGTAACTGCTCAGCCTTACCCTTGCGAAGGTTGCAAACACACTTGCGTTAGCCGCCTGCCTAGCTTGCAGCGCAAATTTCGCGGCAAATCCAAGGCCAAACCTTCGCAAGGGTGAGCAGTTACCCTGGTAAGGTTATGGCGTGGGTGGCGGCGGCGGCTGGTTGGTAGGCTGTGGGGCCGGTTCGCCTCCCCCGCCACTGCCTGGCGTCACAGTTGCAGTGGGGGTCTCTGTCACAGTTGGCGAAATGGTCAGTGTGGGCTTGGGAAAAAATGGGCGCACGGTAACAGTTGGTGTAGCCATTGGCGTTGGCGCCAGCGTCGAAGTTGGCTCGCCCGCCGCTGCGCCGGTTGTGGGGCTAGGCCCCAATTCGGCAGTTGGAACAAGCGCGGTCGGAGCGGCCTCGGTGGGTGTAGCACTAGGTGGAATATTGCCCGTTAAATTGCGCGGCACAACCAAGACAGCGCCAATTATCACCACTACCACCAGCAGGGCTGCAATGCCTCCCCCGGCAATCCAAATCATGCTAGAGCCGCCCTTGGGGGCGCGTTGCGCGGCCGCGGGCCGCTGAGGCGGCGCAGCGGCAGTCACCGCTTGGAAGCCAGGTTTGCCCCCCGTGGCAGCCAACTGCGGCTTGCCTGGCAAGGTAGGCGAGCCAGACGGGCCGGCCTTGAGGATAATCACGCTGATATTATCTGACCCCCCACCCTCCTTGGCTAACTCGACCAAGCGATTCACGGCTTGCTCAGGCTCGTGGCGCGTCACCACCTCTTGCAATGCCTCATCTGACACGTGCTCGGTCAAACCATCCGAGCACAACAGGATAGCGTCACCCTCTTGTAATGTGCCCAGGTAGGTATCTACTTGTACGGCCGCCGCTGACCCTAACGCGCGCGTGATGACATTGCGTTGAGGGTGCGCCTTGGCCTGCTCTTTGGTCAAGATGCCGGCCGCAACCTGCTCACCTACAAACGAATGATCGATAGTGATCTGTGCGATTGAACCAGGGCGAATCAGATAGGCCCGGCTATCACCGACATTGGCCACGTGCACCTGATTCCCAATGACGGCCGCCAACACAACTGTTGTGCCCATGCCGGCTCGCGACGGGTTGGCCAGCGCCATCTGGTATACTTCAGAATTCGCCGCCTGCACCGCCTGCCTCAGGCGCGCCGGCACATCGTCGGTCTGCGAGGCGTAATAGTCCATAACCGTGGTGCGCGCGGCGCGTTCGCTGGCCACCTCGCCCGCCTGGTGCCCGCCCATCCCATCGGCGATGATGAATAATTTTCCTTTATGGCGCTTTTCAGGATCGGTGGGAACCTCGACAATGACATAATCTTCATTGTGGTCGCGCACCTTGCCCACATCGCTTCTGCACGCATAGGTGATCTGCAACTCGCTCGTCTGCTCGCCCATGTGCCTCCTCGTCATTTCAACATCACTTTAGCATCACTTGCTTGTATACCTCGCCGTCCAACACAAAAATCTTTTCAACCGTCAGGTCAACATACTTGCCGTCTACAACAGCCCAAGGCCCATACACCGCCACCAGGTCTCCATCTTGCACCCCAGGCTTTTCAATGCGGACTGTGTACTGGCTGACCACGGTATAAACCAGCAGCCGCCTGGGCGCCGCCCCCAAACCTGAATACCAGTTTTGCCACTCGGAGGTCCGTCCCCACCAGCCCATCTTGCTGATATCAATCGTCACCGGTTCTACCTGGCGTGAGTTTTGATCCGGCAAACTGCCCAGCACGCTCACTCGATCGCCTTTGGCCAGCCGTGGATTAGGCAACGACAGCAGTTCTACCCCTTGCGGGCAAGCCACGGTATAGTAAGGCTCGCCATTCACATCTAGTGAAAACGGGCAAGGTGGAAAGCCAGCTTCCACGGCAACCACCCGGCCAGTCAATAGCACATAAATTTGCTTGGGCATGAGCGGTCCCCAAGGCGGGTGGGGGAGCAATTTTTCTTTTACCAGCAGCTCGGGCAAATTCTCATAACCCAAGGTGCGCGCAAAATCCTCACGCGCCGCCGGCGGCGTTTCGGGGGCAGGCGACAAGAACGGCCTGATGGCTGGCAATATGGCAGGCAGGTCGTTAGTGTTCTGCGCGCCCAGCAAGAGTAGAATCGCCAATAATCCTACAGTCAATATCGCCGCCCCCAAAGCCAGAATTCCCACCACCCACCACGCGCCCAAACGTGAGCGCTTGGCAGGCGGAGGCTGACTACGGGCCGGCGCGGCCGCTTTGCCTTCCTGATGCGCCTTGATCACAAGGGTGGTGATGTTATCTCGCCCGCCCCGCGCATTGGCCTGCGCCACCAGCGCCGTAACGGCGTGAGCCGGCGACTGGGCGATCACGACCCGCGCAATCTCTTCATCTTTCAACAGCCCGCTCAAGCCATCGGTGCACAAGACAATAATATCACCGCCCTGCAAAGTGCGATCAAAGGTGTCAACCTTCACCTCTGGCTTGCTCCCCAGAGCGCGGGTGATGGCGCTGCGATAATCCTGGTCTTTAACCTGCCCGGCGTCAATCAACCCCATGCGCACTTGCTCGGCGATCAGCGAGTGATCTTGAGAGACCTGCTCCATCTGGGTTCCCCGCAGCAGATAGGCGCGGCTATCACCCACATTGACCACGTGCAAATCATGGTCGCGCACCAACGCGCCCACCAGCGTGGTGCCCATGCGCCAGCGGCGATCTTGCCCCTGTCCCTTGGCGTAAATCGTCGCATTGGCGGCTTCAATCGCCTGGACCAATTCGGCCACGATATTTTCGCCGGGGCCGTTGGAATAGGCCTGGATAATATGTTCCACAGCCATCTGGCTGGCCACCTCACCGCTCTGGTGTCCGCCGATTCCATCTGCCACCAGGAACAGTTCGCCCTTGCGGCGTCGCTGAGCGGCATCTGTAGGGCGATACATCCCCAGGTAATCTTCATTGTGATCCCGGGTGCGCCCAACGTCACTGAGAGAGCCAACTTCAAGTTTCACGCTCTACCCTCCACGCTCACCTCCACGTTACTTGGCGACATGCAGGCTGACTCAACGCCTGCGCCACGGCCCCGCTCTGGTCTACACGAACAACATCCACACACCAATCATACGTCCCGGCTCCGGCGGGTGGGCCGGCATGGTCGCGCCAATTATCACGGCTCACAGACGGCTGCCCAAGCGATTGCCCACCTTTTAGAAAGATAAAACGATATCGCTCATCCGATTTCAAGCTGCGGCCTCCCCACGACCACGTAAACGAGACAGAGTGCCCAGCGCCGAGTGAAGCGCCGGCGGCCGGTTTGTCTAGAAAGGGCGCCGGGTACAGCGCGGCCACCGAAGGGGCAGGCGTGATAGCAGGTGTGGCAGTGGGCGCGCGAGTCACCCGGCTAGTTGGCAATGGGGTTAGGGTTGGAATAATGGTTGCGGTTGGCGCAATGAGGGTTGCGGTTGGCGCAATGAGGGTTGTAGCAGGCGTAACAATGGCCGATGTGGATGTGGGGCTTGGGCTTGGCGCAGCCGTAAGCGCAACGGTTGAGGCTATCATTGGGGGGGGTGTTGGAATAGCCGTTGCAGTTGGCCGCCGCCACACCCAGGCCGATACAGCCGGCCACAGGCATAACCCGCCGGCTACCACCGCCGCAGCTACGGCCAGCAACAAAACCACCATGCCCAACCACGGCCGGCGCTTCAGATTAGCGGGGGTTTCTCGCAGCAAAAGGCCTGTTCGCTTCAATGCCAGCGAGACCGGTGTCTGGTGCTGGCGCAGCGCAGCGATAAATTCGCCGGCAGCGGCAAATCGCTTGAGCGGGTCTTTGACAAGCGCCCTGGCGATTGCCTCTTGCGCGCCGGCCTCTACGTCTCGGCGAAATTTGCCGAGCGGCGGGGGCGCGTCTTCCAAGTGCTGGCGCAGCACCGCCACATCTATATTCGCCTTGAAGGGGGGGCGCCCGGCCATCATCTCATAGGCCACCACCCCCAGCGAGTACACATCGCTCCACGGTCCCACGGCGCGGTTGCCCGCGGCCTGCTCAGGCGAAGTGTACAACGGCGTGCCGGCCTGGGTCGTTGCGCCGATTTTTTGCGCAATGCCAAGATCGGCCAGCACCACATGCCGGGTTTCCTTGAACAATAAAATATTTTCTGGCTTGATATCGAGATGAACCAGGCCGCGGCGATGCAGCGCATCCAGCGCCTCGGCGATGGGAGACAGAATCTCTATCACCTCATCCTTGTTGAATGGCTTGTGCTGCGCCTTGCGCGCATCTAGCTGATCTTTGAGCGAATAATCGGCATATTGCAAAGCCACGTACAGTTGGCCTTCGGGCGTCTGCCCCACCTCGTAGACCTGACGCACGCGTGGATCAGACAAGCTGGCCGTCAACTGGGCTTCTGCCTGCAAACGGCGCAGCGCGCCTGGCTCTGGCTGGCTGACCACCTTGAGCGTAACCGGCCGGTCAACGCCTTGCTGCCAGGCTTTGTAAACTATCGTATTTCGGCCATGACCCAAAACCGAAAGCAAGCGGTATGGGCCAAGATATTGCTCAGGCATCAAGAACCCCAATCTGGCAATTTGGTAGGGCGAGTGGTGCGCAAGGTATCATCGTGGCCAGGCTTGGCGGCTCGCCCGCCGCTGACGGTAAAGCAAGCCGTGGGGCCAAAGCGAAGCGCATCGCCAGGATGCAGCCGCACCGGCTGCCCAGGCGCCAGGCGCGCTTCGTTCACAAATGAGCCATTCGTGCTGCTCATATCGGTCAACAACCACCCCTCGTTTTGAAAACTGATTTCGGCATGCAGGCGCGATACCTGGTGATCGTCAATGACAATGACGCAGTTTTGGCCGCGCCCGATGGAGGTGACTCCTTTGCGCAGACGGTATTCTTGCCCTTGGTCATCTACCAGGTACAGGTCACCGCCGGTGCTGGCGCAATACAGCGCCTCGGCAAATTCGCCCGCCGCGCGGTGGCGCTCTGGCGGATTTTTAGACAGCGCGCGCTCAATCTCGCTCTGCACACCAACGGGCAGGGCTGCGTTAAAGTTAACCAGGGGCGGCGGCGGCGACTGCATGACGTTCTGAATCACGCGGAAGGGCGTATCGCCCCGGAACGGCGTGGTGCCGGCCAACATCTCATAGGCCACTATGCCCAGGCTGTACACATCCGAGCGCGGGTCTACTTCCTCGCCGCTGAGCTGCTCGGGTGACATGTACTCTAACGTGCCCACGCTGCTGCCGGCTTCGGTCAGGCGGGTGCCGCGCAGCGCCCGCACCAGCCCAAAGTCCATCAGTGTCACGTGGTCACTGGCGCCAATCATAATGTTGCCAGGCTTGAGATCGCGGTGCACCAGCTCGCGTTGGTGGGCATAATCTAGCGCGCTACTCAACTGGTACGTAATTTGAATGGCGCGTGTAAGCGGCAGCGCTCCCACTGCGCGAATCTCTTCGCGCAGCGAGCGCCCCTCTAGCAATTCCATAACAATGTAGTGATAATTGTCGGCGCTGCCAACATCGTGGATAACAACAATATTGGGATGCTTGAGATTGGCCGCCGTGGTTGCCTCTAGCTCAAAACGCTGCAAGAGTTGCGGGTCGGCTGCCAGATGTGAAGAAAGCACCTTGACAGCCACATAGCGCTTGAGGCCAGGGTCATAGCCCTTGTATACAGAGGCCATGCCTCCCCGGCCAATCGAACTGACAATTTGATACTTGCCCAGTTGTTGGCCCGCGACAAGTTCGGTCATATTCGGCGACCCCCTTCACGCTCCGTTTTCAGCAAAAACAGCCCCCGTCAGCTCGGCTGGCATGGGGATGCCAGCCTGCTCTCCGACAGGCTGCTGGCTGCATTTACTTCCCCGTAATGTCCACAATCGTCAACTTGATGCCGCCCGCCCCCCGGTTCTGCGCCGACGCCGAATAAAGCCAATCTCTGGCTACCGTTTGAACGGGAGACATAATTTCATAGGTCGCCGGCGTGGTCCCATCGAGCAAGCCTGTCTTGACGCCGGGCATGCCGTCTCGCCCCAAAGCCGATGTGCTCCATTCACCGTGAAAGCTCGCCTGGCCGGCTGGCGAGCTCACCATCAAACGGTACGAGTGGCCTGGCGTCAAGCGCACCCCCGTGAGCATGGCAATGGCAAACTGGCCTTTAGATTCGTGGCTTGCCACCACCACCGCGCCCGGCGAAGAAACAGTGGCGGTAAATAATACCGTGGGCAGAGGAACGGCCGCCGCAGACGGCGGGGACGCAAGTGTGGCAGTGGGCGCAAGCGCTTCGGGTGTCAGCGTGGGTGGCACAACGATGGGCTGCATGGTAAGGGTAGGCGTCGGCGCACTCTGGCTTATTCCAGAGCATGCCATCGCTGCCAACAACAACATTAACATTGCCATCACCAGGGCCATCCTCCTGCCCATTCCACACCTCCTTTACAAACCAATAGAGTTTATCGGAAATAACGTAGCCAACGTATCCCCACACCTGCACTTGCGCCAAGCGCAGCACAGGTGCAAGCCTGCCCTGGACGGGCAGTCCAGGGTGTACGTTGGCGGACTGGCATGGGGATGCCCGTCCTGCTATTTCCGATAAGGTCTAATATGATGATGATGATGTGATTATAATCCTAAATCTGGCTGCGCAACAGCACCAAGAGTTCCCTCACTTTAGCCAGCCACTCGCTAAAGGGAGGCTGCGTGGGCGACAACTCTATGGGCACATTCATGCGCACCGGCACTTGGGTCTTGACGTGAAAGGTCTGGTCAATATGCACCGGCACGCTGGTATCTACCGGCACGGTGGTATCTACCGGCACCTCTACCACCTGCGTGCCCAATAGTCCCAGGTTCACCGGCACGCGAATGGTGGTGTTGATGCGCACATTGCCCTTGAAAGGAAAATCCATATCTTGCTGAAAAGGAATATCGCCCTCAAAATCAATGGTTTGAGAAACGGGAAAATCGAATTTTATGGTAGAAGCTGAGCTTGCATCCAGCGATGCGATGGCCTGATCGAGCATCACTTGCGCAGCCGCCTGCCGGTCAAGCAAGGCCGAAATAAGCGCCACGTTGAGCAACAATGAGGCAACAGCGATCACCAATGCGCCAAAAGCCAATACCCACAAACACCCTGGCGCGCGTGTTTTCACAATTGGCGCGGGCGGCAGCGCCTGGGGCACAGGCGCCGTTTGTGGCTTTGGCGTGGGCGGCGCAGGGGCGGGTTCGTCAGCCGCCTGGGCCGCCTCAAGCGGAGGCAATTTTTTGGGCGTCCGCATGATGGGCTGAGTATCATCGCCAACAGCTTGGGTTGGATGGAATCCTTTATCCTCTGACATACGATCTCCTTGCAAGTTGTTCACCTATTATCCCCCAAAATCGTTCTGGGTCAAATTACGGCGCTTGGCCTGGATTTCGCAGTTCGCGCATCCCTATGCGCGAACTCTCTTCCAACGTTCAAGCGTCGCGTCGAGTTCCAGTTCAAGGTCATCAAATTCGACCGTCGTAAAATGCCCGGCTGGGCGCAGCATGCCCACATCCAAGGGCAACAAGCCATCCCACGAATACGCCAGTTGTGGAAAGGCGGCGCGCCCCAGGCTGCGGATAGCCGTAACGCCACATTCACCTGCCGCTTGCGCAAACTCTGGCACCTGGGCTGCCTGCATTGCCACGCTGACCGATTGTAAATTGGCCGGCGGGAGCCGGCGCAACAGCGCCGGCGCCTCTAGCACGCTTTTAACCGGCCTGACGACAACCACGCGCCCCATGCAGGCATTGACCACCCGGCTCAACGTATGGCTGTCCCAGGGACGCGCATCAAGGACCACGGCAAAATCATCGTCATACGTTGAATACACCCGCGCGCGGCCCGAGTTTGACAACGCCGCATAGCTGTCAATGGCGCGATGAATAAAGCGGCGCGGCGTTGCGCCTCGCGGCAGCCAGTCCGCCAGCGCGCGCAATTGCTCGGCCAGCGTTTGCGCATAAGCATCGGCGTCTCCTTCAATAAAATGTATGCGCGCCGATAGGCATCCGTTTTGATCCCAAATCGCCGAGTCCAGCGCGGCAAGCAAAGCAAGCTCTGGCTTTGGCTCTTGAACAGCCGCAAAGCTGACCTTGTGGCCGTGGCGGTGAAAGCGCACCTTTGGAGCCAGCCGAGCGCGCGCCGAGTCTAGCGCGGCAATCGTTTCATCGCCGGCCGCCGCCACCATCAACCCGGCCCGGCGCAGCAGCTCGCACTGAAGCGTTTCATCAGCATAGTCCCAAACCAGCACAGCCATGCCAGCCACCAGCGCCGGATCTAGAGCCTCGATCACCGAAAACACCCACGGCGCAAACAAGGGCTCGTGACGGCTGTTGCGCACCAGCACGGCCGGCCCAAGTTCATCGCCCCAGGCGTAATTCGCCAGGCTGCTCAGCAAGGCAATGAGCA
>JBGSMF010000214.1:0-5565 GCA_041740315.1 Thermoflexales bacterium | reverse complement strand
GTGCAATACCAGGTGCGGGTAAAAGTGCGGGCGACAGCCGGCGCGGGCAAGTTCCGGCTATGGCTGCACGATACAAGCGGCGCCAACACGCAGGTGAGCGGGGACATTGCGCCGCCAACGGATGGAAGTTGGCAAGAGGTGGTAGTATCGTACATAGCGAATGCCACGGGCAAAGTGCGGATTCATCTTTATTATCCGGTGGTGGGCAGCGGGACGATTTATGTAGACGAGGTGGCGCTGGCCAAGGCGACAGATTTCGGAGATGAAACAAGCGCGCAGCGGGGATATTACCCCAACACCACCGGCGGCAAGTGGATAGTGGGCAAGCCAAGCTACCAGAACGACTATGCGGGGATTACGCTGAACGTGGGCGGCAGCGCGATGAAGCGCCAGACGATCAACTATTACGACGGCGCCACAGCCTATACCACCCCGCCGGCCAAAGGCGCCTTGACCAAATCGTCGGTCGGCTTGGGCAGCCTGTGGCAAACCAGCCAGGCGGCGTATGACCAGTGGGGCAACCAGACCGGGACGACGGATGCAGGCGGGCATACCAGCAGCACCGCCTACGACACGCAATTCTATCTGTATCCCACGAGCGTCACAGATGCTTCAAACAAGACGGCCACCTTCAATTATGACAAGGTCAAAGGTCTGCTGCTCAGCGCCACTGACCCGAATGGCGCAATCACCTCTTACGAATACGATGGCTTGGGGCGTTTGCTCAAGATCATCAAGCCATATGATGACAGCAGCTATCCGACGACACGTTATGGCTACGCGCCGCCCCAGGCCACCAGTTTGTATCCTTATGGGGATTTTGAAGCTGGAACAGGCTGGACACTCGACGGAGACTGGTCAGCAGGCGCGATTAGCTCGTGGGGTTACACGGCCGGACAAGGCTTGAATGGCAGCAAGGCGCTCCAAGTCAACACGAACGTTTATGCCAACAAGGCTGATGGGTGGATCGGTCAAGCGTATGGCAGTTGGGCGGCAGGCCAAACGCACATGATAGGCGGGTGGGTGCGCAGCCCGGCGGGCGGCTGGGTGTGCATGTCAGTATCAAATGGCATGAACGAGACCACTCTTTCGTGCGTGTGGGCCGGCAGCAGTTGGCAATATATGGGCGGGCAAATCAGCCTGCCGGCCGAGTCAACCCAAATGCTCTTGTTGTTCCGCTTCTGGACTCCCAGTGTGACGTATTACGTGGACAATGTGGTGATGGACGGCGCAACGCCGCTAGGCATTATGGAAGCGAAACTGGACACGGCGAGCGGGGTGGGCGCCACGATGGACACGTTTAGCTATTACGATGGGCTGGGGCGGGTACTGCAAGCACGCGCGGAGACGCAACAACAGGCGCAGCAGTCGGTGGTGAATGTAGAGTACGACGGGCTGGGACGCGAAAAGTTCAAGTATGCGCCGGCGTTTGAGGCTTGGTCGTGGAGCTACAGCCGGCCTGCCGGCTGGAACGCGCGCCCGCGCACCGTGACGGCTTACGATGCCCTGGGGCGGGTGAGCCAGGTAACCGCGCCGGATAACACGGTAAGCAAGGTGTTCTACAACGGTTTCCAGACGGCGGCGATTGACGCCAATAACCACCAAAAGATTTCCGTAACGGATGGGCGCGGACTTGTGGTGGCGATCAAAGAGTACGATGGCGCTTACTCGACAGTGAATTGGAACGCCACGCCCTATGCCACCACCAGCTATACCTACGATGTCATGGGCAAACTGACCCGCGTGACCGATGCAGCCACCAACCAGACAAACATTGGCTACGACGCATTGGGACGCAAGATTTCCATGAGCGATCCCGATATGGGCAGCTGGGTCTATCACTATGACAACGACAGATTGCTAATCACCCAGATAGACGCTAAGAACAACGCCACCAACTTTTATTACGACGCCTTGCATCGGCGGATGGGCAAGGTGAACGCCGGGATTGTGGACCGCGCCACCTATACCCGCCCGGCCGACCCTGGCTATGCCGGTTATACCGAGAGATACTATTACGACCAGCCCGGCCACGGGGCGGGAATCGGGCAAATGACTTCGATGAGCAACGCCAATGCCTCGACCAGTTGGACCTATGACTTGCGCGGGCGCGTGACGCAAGAAAGCGTCACGGTGCCGGCTTACCTGGGCCAAACCTATACCACTCAATATACCTACTACTCGCTGGATCAGGTGGCCATGCTGACGTATCCCGGCAGCGGTGAAGTCATCGCGCCCAGCTACAATGTGGGTGCGCGCCTGGCCCAAGTGCATAGCAACGATTACAGCTTGAACTATGCCAGCGGCCTGGCCTACAATCCCCTGGGACAATTGACCCAGATGACCTACGGCAACAATCGCGTCACAACCTACGATTACTATGACACCGCGAGTGAGCTGGACGGCATTGCCAACACTTATTACAGCTTCCGCCTCAAGACCCTGAGCGTGTCAGGCGGCTTGATGAACATGACCTACAACTATGACAAAGTGGGCAATGTCAAGATGCGCAACGACGCCGGCGCGACCGAGTCGTTTGGCTACGATGCCTTGGACCGGCTGACGTCGGTGAGCGGGCCGTACAGCGCAGGGTACACGTATACCTCGATTGGCAACATAAATACCAAGACTGAGCCGCCTTCTGGGACGTCTAGTTACGGTTACGACGCCGCCCACAAACACGCCGTCACCACCTTGAACGGCGCACAGAAATTCTGGTACGACGCCAACGGCAACATGACCACGCGCACCGAGGCGGGCGGCGCATATGCTCAGACCTGGACCTATAACAACATGTTGGACACAGTCACCGTAGGCGGGCAGACTACCCAATTCCTGTACGACGCCGACGGCAACCGCGTGATGCGCAAGAACGCAGATGGCAGCCGGACACTCTACGTGGGCGGCTTGTTGGAAGTGGAATGCCCCGCCCTGGCCCAGCCGGCGAACCTGACGCCGGCAAATGGCGCAGTGGTGGCAGCCGGCACCAGCAACATCACCTGGGCGGCCGTGTCCGGCGCGAGCCGCTATCTGTTGCGCATAGATGATCAGACCGATGCATGGGGCGGCCCCAATGATGTACTTAATGACAATGCAACGTCGCCCTATACCTATAACTTCCAGTTTGGACATATGTATCACATCTGGGTGCATGCCTCCAATGCCTGCGGGAACTGGGGCGCTGCGGCAGAGTCTTACGTGACCGTTACGGCTCCCCCGACGCCAGCGCCGGAGCCAACCGATATTCCGCCCCCTACCCCCGATCCCTGCAGATGCGCGGGAGGAATCTGCCCAGAGATTCAATGTCTCTACAGGGGCTTGCCCTCCAGCCTGCCCGAATCGGTGTCAACGACAGCGGCGTCTAGCCCCTTGACCCTCTCCGCGCCGCTGGCGCTGGCGGCCCCGCCCAGTGGGACAACCTGGCGCTTTTACTACAGTGCTGGCAGCACTGTGGCCGTGCGCGAAAAGACCGCCACAACTGATAATCTCTATTACCTATACGGCGACGCCCTGAGCAGCGCCTCGCTCACCACTGATGCGTCCGGCGGCGTAGTAGGCCAACAGCGTTACTATCCCTATGGCGACAAGCGCTCCGACCAATCCTCAGGCAATCTGCACACGGATTTTCGCTTCACCGGGCAACGCAGCGAAGAGGCCACCCTCGGCTCCCTCTACGACTATGGCGCGCGCTTTTACTCGCCTGCCTTGGGCAGATTCATCAGCCCGGATTCAATCGTGCCCAGTGCGGGGAATTCGGATGATTTTAACCGCTATAGCTATGTCCGGAACAACCCGCTCAAGTATATTGACCCAAGTGGGCATGATGGTATCCCTGTGTCAGATTTACCTGATGCATTTCAACAGTTCTTGAAGAACATAGAAGGATTTTATGATTGGGGTATTACAATCCAAAAGGACACTCTTGCTTTTCTAATGAGCAAGGGATTTGAGCTAGGCCTTCCTGAGGGGTTTATGGACAACCCTAATGCAACACTGCGTTATAGTAATTTGGACTTTAGCAAAGCTTACCTCCAATCTAATTGGGATAACATGGATGCGAAAATAATCCGTGCCGAAGTGGAGATGACCGCTTGGCGGCTCGGACTCTTATCTATTCCCGAGGCGAATTCCCCCAGCGGCGATGTGCTTGCTGGCCTAAACGCGTGTGGACCTGCTGGCAGTGCTTTCGCGACGGGGTTTACAGGCGGGGCAGCGCTCATATCTATGCTAGCGCCTGAGAGTTATCACAATTTCTGGACACATGAAAAAGGAGATAAAAATGGCTTTAGTCTCAAACTTTGGAATCCCACTGCCAAGAAAGGGATGGAAGTAGTTTTAGCCACTGACGAAACGCTATATTATCATATAACCAAGGCGCACGCTGAATTAGAGTCTGCCGTAGGGATAGCCCATACCGTGCAAATGGTGGCAGAGGGTGGGCCCGGGAGCGCACTCCAAACCTCAATGAACATTTTTGCTGGCCAGGCCGGCGGCGTTGCAGGTTGGATTTTTAGGGCAGATGGCGCCTTATGGAACATGGCTGGCAGACGAGTTATGCAGAGCAAGCATGTTGTTCCAGATGGTCCAATCAATTGGTCGGCAGGGTGGTGATAAGCTGTTGTTTCAATCTCAAGGGCGCAAAGCCGCGCCGAGGATGGTGCTCCTACGCAGCACGGAATTCACAACCCCCAAGTGCGTTTGGCGTGGATGGTTTTTTTGGGGGGGAAACTTGCGCAAAGATGGAGGTAAGCTATGAAACACATCCGTTTTAGCTACACATTGGTTGTGCTTGGGCCGGTCATCGGGGTGCTTTTGCAGGCGGCGGCCACGGCGGCGCTCGAGGTGCTCTTCGGCAGGGGTCTATCCTCCGCCTGAGCAGAAGCATTGTATCACACTCTATGCACCAGGCAAGATGGAGTTGTTAAAGTTCAGAATCCAAGATGAACGTACGTTCAGAAAGGAGGTCAGCAGACATTTCGACTGATGAAAAGTGGACATTTTGAACCGACGGCACTAGCCTACTACTCAGCAGTACGCTACCAGCAGCGTATGGGGGAAGCACTCTTTGACCCCGTTAAGGCACAATTTGACTTTGTTGAGTTTATAGATCAGGCGCGGGACGTTATTGTGTCGAGAGATGACGGTGAGGGTGGCAAGTTGCGCGCCATAGCGTGTAGCGGATTACTTTTTAGCTGTGCGGCAGAAGACAAAAGCGATGCGGCTAAATTAGCGGCAGGTGTAAAAGATGGAATGGACGCGTTCAAGCGAGCCTTGAGTATCATGGAAGACCCCTCAAAAGGCATTGATCTTGTGCCTTCCATACTCGACATCAACGGGCAGCTAGATATAATGTTTAGAAACATGCAGAAAGACAGACTTTCATATTACTCTCACCCGATGA
The DNA here is from genome assembly GCA_041740315.1 of Thermoflexales bacterium. GTDB lineage: Bacteria > Chloroflexota > Anaerolineae > Fen-1058 > Fen-1058 > JBGSMF01. The sequence continues at coordinate 164 of JBGSMF010000214.1, read as the reverse complement.
AAGGCTATGGCGCCAAGTAGCCACCGCGCCTTAATGCAAGGCCTGCCCAAATGAACAAAAAAGCCCTGGCCCAGGCCAGGGCTTTTTTGTTAACAGATGAAAGTGTAACTCCCTGTCGCATTTGACTAGTCACGCCCCATTGTCTTTATTGGACAAAAAAGTGC
>JBGSMF010000213.1:0-24486 GCA_041740315.1 Thermoflexales bacterium | reverse complement strand
TGGACGCCCGAAGGCGGCCAGGATACTGCTTACTTTGGCGCGTCATCCGGCGCGGCCGGCGATGTGAATGGCGATGGTTATGCTGACGCTATTGTGGGCGCATATCTCTACAACGGAAGCTATACCGACAACGGCAAAGTGTGGGTCTATTACGGCTCGGCGGATGGCATAGACGACGAGGCCGATTGGAGCGCCGAAGGTGAGCACGCCGGCGACTATTTTGGCCACAAGGTAGGCGCAGCCGGCGATGTGAACGGCGACGGCTATGGCGACATTATCGTAGGCGCGTATGGCTACGATGTGGGCGGCTCGAACGTGGGGCGAGTGTATGTGTATTATGGTTCAGCGAGCGGGCTGATTACCTCTACCGTCTGGACAACCGAGGGCGACCAGGCTGGCGCATATTTTGGCACAGCGGTGGGCACAGCTGGCGACCTAAATGGCGACGGCTATGCTGATGTCATCGTGGGAGAATATAGCTACGATAGCAGCGGGGCAGACAAAGGCAAGGTGTTTGTCTACCACGGCTCAGCGCAGGGCTTGAGCGAATCCGCCCAGTGGACGCAAGCTGGCTCTTTGGCCAGTGCTTACTTTGGCTTTGCAGCCAGCGCCGCCGGCGATGTGAACGGCGACGGCTATAGCGACGTGGTCATTGGGGCCTATCGCCACACCAACGGCCAAACCTACGAAGGGCGCGCCTTTGTGTACTATGGCTCAGAGGATGGGCTGGGCAACACGCCCACCACGCGCGAAAGCGACAAGGCACTTGCTTACTTTGGTTATGTAGTGGGCACGGCCGGCGATGTGAACGGCGATGGCTATAGCGATGTCATTATTGGTTCGCACGGCTACAACAGCGGGCTGGGCTGGGGGCAGGGGCGCGCCTACGTGTATTATGGTTCGGCGGGCGGATTACAATCCGCCCCTACGTGGGTCAAAAATGGCGAACAGGGCAACGCTTACTATGGCCATGCGGTGAATACCGCTGGCGACGTGAACGGCGATGGCTATGCCGACGTGATCGTGGGAGCGCCCAACCACGACAACCCCAGCTCGAATGAAGGGATGGCCTTTGTGTACCACGGCGCTTCGACCGGGCTTGGCGCAAGCCCGGCGTGGACGGGCGAAAGCGACCAGGCCGGCGCCTTGTTTGGCTACTCGGTGGGCGCGGCCGGTGATGTGAATGGCGACGGCTATAGCGACGTGATTGTGGGCGCGGACGGCTACGATAACCCCACCAACAACGAAGGCCGCACGTACCTGTACTACGGGAACCTACTTACGCAGGCAGGTGACGGCGCAGGCAAGGCGATGCGCCCGCGCCAGATGCGGACAGACAGCACAGCGCAGGTCGCGTCGTTGAGCGCGTCTGATTCGCCTGATGCCATCCAGTTGCGCCTGAACGGGCGAATGCCGCTGGGCCGCGAGAAGGTAAAGCTGCACTGGCAGGTTGCGCCGTTGGGCACGGCCTTTACGGCTTCCAGCGGCGTCATCAGTGGCACGACCAGTTGGACGGACACGCTGCCTTCCGGCCTCACCTTTATCCAAGAGGTGAGCGGCCTCACGTCAGATACTCCCTATCACTGGCGAGTCCGTTTGCTGTACCGCCAAAACCGGCTAGGACAAACAGCCAGTCGGTGGATACACATTCCGTGGAACGGGTGGAACGAGCAGGATTTTCGCGCCTCGGCCTACACGCGGCGGACTATCACCTATACCTATGACCCACTCTATCGCTTGGTCAAGGCTGATTATTCCACTGGTGAGCTGTTTGAGTATGCGTACGATGCAGCGAGTAATCGCATTGCGATGACATCCACCACGCCGCTGAGCGGCACGGTTGTCACCACCTACACCTACGACATCGCCAATCGCCTCACCGACCGCCAGGTGAGCGATAGCCGCACCTATACCTACACCTGGTCAAACCGCAACCAACTGCTGGCAGAGTACACGCTGGGCTATCCTGTGCGCACCTTCTCCTACGACGCTGCCGGGCAAATGATTACCGCGACCGTGTTTACCCTCACCACCCATTTCACCTACAACGGCGATGGGGCGCGGATAGCCGTCAGCGTGGAGGGGCACGGCGCAACCACCTACACACTGGACTATGCCGCCGGCTATCGTGTCCTTGCTGAACAGACGGGCATCAGCACAACGCTATATCTGTATGGCCACGAATGTTTGGGCGAACTGCGAGACGATGAGTGGTTGTACTATCTCACCGACGGTACTGGCTATGTGCGCCAGGGTGTGGATGACCAGGGAGAGGTTGTCAGCGCGTGGCTGTTCGACCCTGATGGCGTGGTGCTGGAAGGGCCAGAGGGGCCGGTCAGCCATCTGGTCTGCGGCGGGGTGTACGATTGGAGCACGGGGCTGCTCTACAAGGACGGACGCTACTTTGATCCACTGCTGGGCATCTGGTTGGCGCTGACACCGCTAGCGGTGCTACAATTGTGGCGCAGGCGCAAAAAGGGCACGGGTGCGTGGAATGTGCTCCTGGTGGCGCTGGTGGTTGTGGGCGTCGGCGCGACGGTGACGGGGTGTAATAACCCGGTTCAAGTGCCACCACAAATTTGTATAGATTCCACTCCACATTTGTTGTCTCTAAGGGCTGATACAGACAATCGTGCGGTAGGTAGCAGTCCTCACTTTGGAACACATTGGCAACTTCATTATGGCCCCACACTGCCAAATAGCGCTATTCGAGATCCGAATCAAACGCCAGGAGTAAGTTTTTCAGCTCAAGTATTTATCCCCGATTGTAGTGAAAATATTGACGGGAGGCTATATTTCGTACAGCATGTTGATACACAGAGGACAGTGGTATACAGGGATGGCAATGGAAATAGGCAAACCTATTATAATGGGGGTGTTAATTGGTATTATGATGGCCAAAGAGATGTTTCTCTTGATATGTACCCCCCTTCTCCTATTGAGAACGCAGAGTTTCATTTGGGAGAAATCGTGCCCTTGCAAACATCAGATTCTCCAGTATTGAGTACACATGATCCACAGAATCCGAAATTCAAGAAAAAAGGATATACGACTACCGTAGGAATTCCTGTAGAATTGGCAGTTCTCGAGAGATTTAGAATGTTTGTAATATGGCAGCCTGAAATGGTATATACTGTTGGCTCTCGTAGAGCCTTGGGAATGGTCGAGTGGGAATGGGAAGCGAGAGCCTCCTTTGATGATACGCTCGGAATTTGGGTAACGTCAATGGCAAGACATTCACCACCCGACGTATGGAATCCTCAGGATCCAATTTTGTGGCAGGAAGGTCTTGATAATAGCGGTGATATACCGTGGAGCATTGGTAATCGGCCTTGGTGATTGCCCCTTAATCTTGTAGACAGGAGATGACAAATGCTTTTGCAAACCATGAAAGAGAGAAGGATAAGGATATTTTTTGTGCTGCTCATAGTTATATTGGTGTCATGTAACACTAATGGGGAAGTGATAAACCAGGCTATAACCCCAGCACATCATGCTAGTACCCCCTCTGCAATGGAAAACACCCTTCAGCCTACACCCAAATGCTTTGGCTTGTTCGTTGAAATGCTAGATCAACATAGCGGTTCTCTACAACTGCCTACTGTTTCCAGGAAGCATAATGGGACTGTGATCACTCAACGTGCCTATCGTTTCAAAGTCGGCGAACCTATTACCGTGACTGTAAATGTGCTGGTGTTCGATGCAGGCGAACTGGTGGTAGAAAGAGTGGACCCTATACAAGATTACACCATTACAATTACCGATAAGCATGGTCAAGAACTCTCACTGAAAGAAGAGGCAAAAGGGTACACTAGAGCACGCGGCATGGCAGTGGTGAATCAGGTCACTCCGTACATCGAATCTTTTCGAATTGACACACTGTATGATATTTCACAAACTGGATTATATACACTGACCGTGAGTCGTGTGGTAAGCATTCATAATGTAGGAACATACCAGATAGAAGGGAACCCCGTGCTTTTTAGTGTAAGATAGCCACAACCAATAATACCTGTTTTGGGCGGAGACATGGCACACCGGCGTCATCAGCGGCACGACCAGTTGGACGGACACGCTGCCTTCTGGCCTTACTTTCATCCAAGAGGTGAGCGGCCTCACGTCAGATACACCCTACCACTGGCGCGTGCGCTTGCTGTATCGTCAAAATCGTTTGGGCCAAACAGCCAGCCGCTGGATTCACATCCCGTGGAACGGGTGGAACGAGCAAGACTTTCGCGCCTCGGCCTACACGCGGCGGATTATCACGTATACCTATGACCCGCTGTACCGCTTGGTTGAGGCAGATTATTCCACCGGCGAGTTGTTTGAGTATGTCTACGATTCGGTGGGGAATAGAACTCGCTACACGGAAACCATCACCAGCACCAACGTCATCACCTACGCTTATGACGCTGCGAACCGATTGACAAACGTGGATGGCGTGGCGTATACTTGGGACGATAACGGCAACCTGCTCAACGATGGCAGCAAGACGTACACCTACACCCAGGCCAACAGGCTGATAGCGGTGAGCGATCAGCAGTCAGCGGCCAGCTTTGTGTACAATGGAGACGGCGCGCGGGTAAAGCAAGTGGTAGACGGTCACGGGATAACGTACACGCTTGACCTCGCCACACCATTGGTCACAGTGCTAGCCGAGCGCACTGACACGACAACGACGCATTACATCTACGCCCTGGGCACGCGCCCGTTAGCCCAACACGGTGACGAATGGGAATACTTGCTGCCAGACGTACTAGGCAGCGTGCGCCAACTGGTAGACGCCGACGGCAATGTGACGCTGGCCCAAGCCTACCAGCCCTATGGCAGCCTGCTGGAAAGCCAGGGCAGTGGTCACTCGACGTTTGGCTACGCGGGGGAGCAGGCAGACGAGAGCGGGTTAATCTATTTGCGGGCGAGATACTATTTCTCGGGGTTAGGGGTGTTTTTGAGCAAAGACCCGTGGTCTGGTGATGTGCTGCGACCGGGGTCGATGAACGGATGGAGTTACGTTGAATGCAACCCCACAAACTTGACTGACCCATTTGGTCTCCGACCAGGGGGCACAGATGAGATTGGCGACATCAGGGATGAACTCGATGCCCTCATGAGCACTGGGCAACTTGAAACCAGATATCAATACTCCTGCAATTGCGGCTGGATAGATTGGGGACATGCGCTAGCACGTATGCAAAGCAAGACAAGTTTAGCCCACACCATATTCAATCGGCTCAAAGCCAATGTAGACTGGAGCGCATATGGGAGATGGACTGGCAAAAGAGGCATCGAAGTAGAGACCAATATAGGTGTCACTGGCATTGGCCTTGTGAGACAAATCGCAGTTGTGCCTGAACCAAATCTTAGCAATCACTCTTTGTTACCCCGGATTGCAGCAGGTATATTCATTGAACATTCTGAGCAAGTGGAAGAACACCATCTTATGACCATATTCTCGTACTTCTCTGAAGAGGACTTGCCATCTAATTTGATAGGCTTGTACCTGGCCACAAGAATGCAAGAAGGCCCAGAAGGTGGCAACCTTGAACTATACCGCCAAGCTCTTGATGAAATCATCCAGCTTTGTGGCGTTGTAGACGAGCAAGAGTCTCGTACACACAGATGTATGGACTTGTCAATAGGGCGGGCATATTTTTAAGGTTCAGGCATTGGTTCTGTCATTCGGCGCATCGGGGATGCCATTCTGAAACCTGCACCGTTTGGGAAAGCGATAAACTCAAGTCTCGCTTGGCGAGGTCAACTGGCCTGGCAGATCGAGCGGTGGGGATAGGGTTCGGCCAGCAGGCGCACGGAAACGACCGCTCGCAAAGTGTTTTTTTTGCGAGGGTGGAGAGAGTGCTCGACCAGGCCAAGAGCGGCCCGTCAAGCTCAAAGCGTTCCGCTGCTCCTCCCGGCAACGGTCTTCAAAAGCGAAAAACTCGCTGCCAGCCCGTTAGAGGCGAGAGGCTGAGTGGAGCTGGCCAGGGCGAGAGGCCCGGCGTAGCGCGTGGCTGTCCAAGCCGGTCAGGCCACCGCGTCGTGGGTTGGCGATAAGCGCGCCAAGCCCGAGGGCGGCAAAGTAACGGTCTTGGTGTGGCCTAAGCGGATGGTCTCCAAATCAGCTCCCAAGCCCAGGCAGTCAAGGTGCTGTCGGGTATAGGCTGCTGCGGTTTGGCCGGAGGGACGATTCGCTCTACCCAAGCGATTGGCATGAGTGAGCAATTTGCGGGCAACGGCCTCGGGTTGAGCGAAGCGATCGACGACGCCTTCAGTCAGGACGTGCCAGACGACGACCAACAGCTTGCGGGCAATAGCAATGATGGCCTTGTTGTAGCCGAGGCGAGGTTCGAGGCGGGCCAATTCAGTTTGCCAGTGGGGATGAGTGCGAGCAGCGGTGTGAGCGGCCTCGACCATGGCGGCGCGCAAGTCGCGGCGGCCGGCCTTGGTGATGCGTCCGGTGCGATGGCTCTGACCGCTGTCGTGGACGCGAGTGCCGAGGCCAGCATAGCCGACCAGATGTTTCTCGGTGGGGAAACGGGCGATGTCGCCGATGGCAGCCAGCAAGGCCAGGGCCGTGAGCAAGCCAATGCCGGGCAACTGAATTAGCCATAGGACGCGATCATCTTGGGCGGCCAGCGCCTTGAGAGCAGCCTCGAGCAAGTCGAGTTGGTCGTGAGCGAAAGCCAACGTCGCCAGGTCGCATTCGATGCGGACGGCTTCCAGCTGCGCGACGGGCAAGTTGAGCCACCAGTCGCGCTTATCGGGAGCGAACATCTCGCCCTCAGGCGGTGGCAGGTGGTGGCGGTGCAGGACGGCGTGCAGGCGATTCTTGGCCTGGGTAGCCAGGCGGGTCATTTTGGTGCGTTGGGCCACCAGGGCGCGCTGGTCACGCCCCTCTTGCGGAGGCACCCACACGGGGGGCAGCAAGCCCATGGCGTGGAGGCAGGCCAGGCGCGCAGCCGCAATCTTGTCCGTCATGACCTGGGCCTGAGTGATCAACTTGACGTGGGGCGGGTGAACCAAGGTGACGGCAAAAGCACAAGGGGTCAGATCGTCGTAGAGTTGGAAAGCATTGGTTGTCATCTCCAGCACCACCGCGTCGTTGGAAGTGAGCGTTTTGCGCGCCCACTCCTCCAGGCGAGACAGGGACACCCGCAGCGGCCCCATCACCTGGTTGAGCTGGGCGTCTACTCCCACCGCAATTAGATAGTGCTTGTGGACATCCAGACCGATGAAGCGGGCCTGGGGCAACTTGTCCAACGGGATCGGCTGATAGAGTTTCAGCCCTTGCCGCTGGGCGATCTGAGCCAGGTCTTGCGGCGACAGGCCCACGCTGCCTTGAACGGCTTGTGTTTCTTCGGACATGTGGTTATACTCCTTTCAAATGGGCTGAGTCGGCCTGATCAGCCAAGGCCGGGCGCGTTCTTTTTCAGGGTCATTACCTCACACACAGATACGGGCTGGCCCTTCGGGGGCTTCCCAGTTGAGTGAAATCGAACGGGCGGTCAAACACGACCACGGGCTTGCCTCACGGCTTCCCATAGGTATACTCGACTGGCCCTCACGTAACGCACCCGGAGCATACGTGCCCGTTCCTCAACACAAGACACTATGCCCCAAAACGCGCCCGGCCGCAACCCCAAGGCGTCCCCGGGGTTGGCTCCTTAACATACTAACACGACCCGCTCTATCGCCTGACCAAGGCTGATTACTCTACCGGCGAGTTGTTTGAGTATGTGTATGACGCGGTTGGTAACAGAACGCGCTACACGCAGACCATCACCAGCACCAACGTCATCACCTACGCCTACGATGCTGCCAATAGATTGACAAACGTGGACGGCGTGGCGTATACTTGGGACGATAACGGCAACCTACTCAGCGATGGGAGCAAGACCTACACTTACACCCAGGCCAACAGGCTGATAGCAGTCAGCGATCAGCAGTCAGCTTTCAGCTTTGTGTATAACGGCGACGGCACGCGGGTGAAGCAAGTGGTAGACGGTCACGGGATAACGTACACGCTTGACCTCGCTGCGCCGTTGGTCACAGTGTTAGCCGAGCGCAGCGGCGCAACGACGACGCATTACATCTACGCGCTTGGCACGCGCCCATTAGCCCAACACGACGACGAGTGGGAGTATTTGCTGCCAGATGCGCTGGGCAGCGTGCGCCAACTGGCCGACGCCGACGGCAATGTGACGCTGTCCCAAGCCTACCAGCCCTACGGCAGCCTGCTGGAGAGGGCGGGCAGTGGCACATCCACGTTTGGCTACGCGGGGGAGCAGGCGGATACCTCGGGGTTAATCTACCTGCGGGCGAGGTACTATTCCTCTAGTATCGGGCTGTTCCTCGCCAAAGACTCGTGGCAGGGTAGTTCTAGCAGGTCATTGACGCTTAATCAGTGGATTTACGTTGAAGGGAATCCTACAAACTTCACCGATCCAAGTGGATTGGTCCCTTATCCCAACTCTGATTTGCAGGCTTGTGTTGCATCGCAACAACTAGCTGGAGTAGACTCTGACCTCCAAACAGATGTGTGTCTAATGATCGCCGAGCTTGAGATGCAAGGCTACCTAACAGATACACCAGATGAGTCCCACATAAGAGACGGTCGCCGCGATCCCAGAGACGCGCATATCTATAGCACAGCTTATCACATTCTTCATAATTTTATATCTACTGACGATTTGTACTACAACCGACGCGATTTAGATGGAAACATTTGGTACAGAGACGAATGGGATGCATTTTATTGTCCCACGCATAATTTTTGGTCTCTATTTGTGGATCATCTGGTGAAAGCCAATGCCTCTGAATTATCAGAAGACACTCACCTTGGGGGCCTTATCAGCGGCTACATCTTTACACCGTTTGGGTTCATCCGCGATGTGAGCTATGCGGCTGAAGGCTATTCGTGGGATGATCCTTTTCGTTTGCCAAACATACCTGACCCTGATGTTTCGAAGCATGTTTTAGGACAAGCCGTGGATATTAGCAATGGCATTTCGAGAAGGAATGACTGGCTAGCACAAACTGGATCAGGGGTGGATACAATTGCAGAAGATTTCGATCTCGCACGTCCACTCAATAGAACAGACTACGTGTCATACACCAATACAAATGTAATTCAGGAGTGGTGGCATTTTGAGCGCCGCTAGAAATATCGACACAAAGGATAATGCCGACATGAAAAACAGACGAACACTTTACATTGTTATCATCATTCTTCTACTACCGCTTGTTATCTTGTTGATCCCTCGATTAATAGTTCTTTCGCTTTCTGCTTGGCATTATTTCCATACAGAGGAAATTTGCAATGAAGACCCAATCCCTATGCTTTATTTAGGGTTTGGACGATTCTCGGTCGTTACCGACCGAGGCCCTATGTATCCAGGGGACGAGTATGATGTCCCAGCAGAAGGTGCATGGTATGGTTGGGCTTCCCTTCTTTACGTTGATGCAAAAGGAGCCACGTTTATCGTCAAATATCCCATCAAAAGTGGCAGTCATATACAGCGTCGATTCTGCAGATGGTTTCTACCCCGGCCAGAGGATCCCTAGCTACAGCTGAGTCCTGTAACCGACGCAGTGTAAAAGGACGCCGCACGCGCTGGCTGTCGCAGCGTTGAGCGCGTCTGATTCACCTGACGCCATCCAATCTACCTGGCGGCAGACAGGTTGCGCCTGAACGGCCTGATGCCGCTGGGCCGCGAGAAGGTGAAGTTGCAATGGCAGGTTGCGCCCTTGGGCACGGCTTCACCTGCACTTGCGCGTGCGCGCAGCGCAGGTGCAAGTGTTACGGCTTCCAGCGGCGTCATTAGCGGCACGACTAGTTGGACAGATACGCTGCCTTCTGGCCTCACTTTCATCCAAGAGGTGAGCGGCCTCACGTCAGATACGCCCTATCATTGGCGTGTCCGGCTGCTGTATCGCCACAACCCACCTTCGGCGGGCAGGCCGCCTGGGCCAGGTTACCAGCGGTGCGACCACCTGTCCCGCAAGCAAAGCGAGTGGGAATGGGAGTCCCGGGCGAAGCCGAGGGAGATACACATTCCCTGGAACGGCTGCAAAGTGCCCAGCACGGGTAGAACGAGCAAGACTTTCGCGCCTCGGCCTACACGCGGCGGGCCCAGCGGCCGGAAGTTGCGTTGCCAGTGCTTCCATAAACGCTGTCACATCCGCCTGGATGAACTCGATGCCCTGCCACGCGCCTTGCACAGCCTCAAGCGAATGAGGTCATACTGCATAAGCGCGCTTCATGTGCTCAACCATGTTGGTTGAGGCGCGCGCGTACAAGCGCATCGGCGTTTCGTCTGCCAGGTCAAAGCCAACAAACAGCGGAGGCCTCAGCGCACAAAGCGCCGTGACCAGCTCCAGCTTGCGGCTCAGCCTGTCCATTAGCTCGGCATGATCCCACTTGTCCAACACCAATGAACCATAGTCGCTGAGGCAGCCGTACAGCTTGGCCCCAATCACATCGCCTCACCTTCGCGAGCATAGGCCAACTGCGCGTCGCGCACCACGCGGTTGACGCGATAGCCCGCAGCGCGCAAAGCAAGTTCCAGCAGTTCATCGTACCAGGCAGTGACGATGGCGCGGAATCCGGCGCGGGCAATCGCCGTGCGCAGCAGGCCAGGTTTGACCTTTGGCGCTTGGGAATGTTCTGCCGCAAACGTAATCAAACCATTGCGATCATTAGGATATTTGTCCAGATAAACGGTGGCCGTGCGGCCAGGGCCGCTGCCATTTTGGGCCGCAATAGCGGCGCAGCTGACAGAGTTTAACTTTGGCGAACAAGAACGCCACTCATTTCAGGAACGATTGCCAAAAATATGGTTACATAACACGCACGATAATATATCACAACAATATACATTGTTTTGACAATTTCGGCTTTTTGGGGTATCCTCTCAAGTATAAACCAGGTCAAATAACGGCCTAAAAACTCGCACGATAACGTTTTAATAAGCCCGATTCGGCTTTGCCGAACCGCCTAATTTGGGAGAAAAACCCGATGTCAAAGCGTGATTTTCTCAAGGAATTTGACGCCGATCTCAAACGCCAGGGCAAGAGCGAGCTCACCCGCCACGGCTACCTGGCCGATCTCAAAGACTATGCTTCTTGGATGCAGGAGACCTATGGTGAGGCGTTCACCCCCGCCAAGATTGCACGCGAAGATGTGCAAGCCTATCTCAAACACCTATCCAAGGTGCGCAAGGCCAAGCCAGCCACGACCAATCGCAAGCTGGCTGCGCTCTCGGCGTTTTGCCGGTGGGCGGTAGTTGCCGGCATCCTCAAGGCCGACCCGACTGCCGGCATCAAGGGCATCAAGCAGGCCAAGACACCGCCCAAGGCCCTGGAGCGCGCTGATCTCAACCGGCTGCTGCGCAAGGCGCAACATTCTGGCAAGCCGCTGCACGCGGCGATTGTGACGCTATTGGCCAACACGGGCATCAGGGTAGGGGAGTTGTGTGATTTGATGATGGATGACGTGGACATCAAGCCGCGCTCTGGCAACCTGGTGGTTCGTTCAGGCAAGGGCGAGAAATTCAGAGAAATCCCGTTGAACGCGGAGGCGCGGCGCTATCTGGATGAATACAACAAAGTGCGCCCCAACCCCGCGATTGCCGGCGACGAGCATTTCTTTATCAGCCAGCGCGGCGAGGCAATCACGGCATCAGGGGTGTGGCGTATCCTGAACAAGTATGCCAAGCAGGCCGAGCTTGGCACTATCTCGCCGCACACTTTGAGGCATACATTTGCGACGCTGCTTTTACGTGAAGGGAACACTGACCTGGTGACAGTGGCCGACTTGCTGGGCCACGAGAACATCAATACGACGGCGCGGTACACACGATCCACTGAGGCAGATCGTCGGGCGGCGGTGGAAAAGCTGGCGCAATAAACATAAATGGCACTTTTCTCTTGCGAAGGGGAAAGTGCCATTTTGTCGGGGCGACCCGCACGCTTCGCGCGGCGGTAGCCGGAGGACTTGCGACCCCCAAAGGGGGGGAATCCGGCCTCCGGCGTGGGTCATACTCGTATTTCGCTACATTTTTTTGGGGGTAGTCGTGCTCAAAACCTGTCCTGAGCGCAGCCGAAGGAACATGGCAGAGCAAAAAAACAGATGCGGCGGAATAAAGAAGATTGATACTTCCAGTACAGTGGTGTTACCACATCTGTTTTATAATGCAATCGGCTTGACCAAGATAGACTAATACTTGGTGGCGGAATACGCAAACCAAGTCTATTTTCTCATGCCTGGCCAGATGATATAAATTTGCGAGTTGCGTACTGCTGTCTATGAGGTACAATACAGAGCAGAATTTTGAACTCGCCTTGAGATCCATGAGGAGATGCCATGAGTCAAAAAACGAAAAGACAGCGGACACAACAAACACCTCAGCCCCATCCTGTTAAGATGGACGATACTGTTCTGCTGGAAAAAAGTCCTACGGTTCCCTCGCCCTTTGAGGCTTTATCGCTGATCCAAGAAATCGAAAGAATCCGTAATTCACGTGTGGTAACGTTTTTTGCTTATCCAGATGTGCTTGTGCGTGGGGATATTCCTCTCCAGCTTTACACACAGCTAAGGAGTATTGGTCGCGTACCACGAATTGATCTCTTCATTCACAGTACTGGCGGTGAGACTGAGGTGCCTTGGCGAATTATTACCTTGATCCGAAACTTTTGCCAAGAATTCTCTGTTCTCATCCCCTTTATGGCGTATAGCGCTGCGACCCATATTGCAATGGGGGCGAATGAAATCGTCATGGGTGATATGTCCGAATTAGGGCCGACTGATCCTGCGCGCAGCCATCCCCTGTTGCCACAATTCAACGACCAACTACTCCTGATATCGGTGCAGGATTTGCGGCAATGTATCGAGTTCCTGAAACGCGAAGGTGGACAATACACACCCGAGTCACTCGCGACCATTTATTCTACTTTATTTGACAAGGTGCACCCATTGGCCCTTGGCGCAATCGAGCAATCTTATGCGCTGGCGCGTCTCATCTCGGAAAAAGCCCTGAAAACGCACATGGACTCAGAACAAGATAAAGAAAAAATCGAACGTATTGTCAAGGCGTTTTCGGATGATTTTTTCTCGCACCAGTATAGAATTGGTTGGAGAGAAGCCACTGATCTGGGACTGCCAGTGCGATATGATAACGGCGAGTTGTGGGAGGCTATGTGGAAGCTATATGAGCACTACATGGCATTTCAGGGACTCGTGCGGCCAATTGGAAACGATCCTCACTGTATAGGTAGGCAGATCGTGTGGTTGGATAGCACGTCTCACAGGCAAATCCTTGAAGAACAATATAGTCTCAGTGAGACCAAAGATCAGCCGCAAGTTTTAAAACGAGAGCTAGTGAGGCCACTGTGGATGCGGTTGGAATGGAATCAGAACACGGAACAAAAAGAAGAACCTGCTCTTGAACAAGCAGGTTCATAGGTAGGAGTTGCCCGGATGCCATTCCCTTACCATATTCTTCCTAAAGACTTTACCTTCAACCGTTATCCAAGTTGGGGCGATGTATATTGGTTCGATTTTGGCACCGCCCGCTCAAACCAAGATCGGACACTGGCAGAGCCACATCTTGCGGTTGTCGTCAGTAACACAAAAATCACACTGAAGGGGACGGTTCTCATTGTCCCGCTGTCGGGAGCTGAACATCGGAAGCCTAACTATCTCCCCCAGGTGTTGGTGACCAAAAGCGAATGTCAACGACTCGACAAAGATTCTATTGTGAAAACTGACCAGGTTTATTGTGTAACTGTGAAAATGGGGCTGCCTGACCAGTACTACTTGGCTACTTTTAATCTCAGCATTATGAAGCGTATCTATGAGCAGTTGCTGCGTGTGCTCAATCTGGATGAACTGATAAAAAAACTCCCGGCTAAGTAGCCGGGAGAGATTCTGGATTCATCAAGCAGAATGCTTGCCACTGTTTATCCCACATGTGCTTTACGGTTTCAATCTCTTCATCCCCAATCCATTCTGATTGTAAGGCTAGATACTCTGGTGGCAAGGGAGTAGAAAGCACATCGGCAAATGCACGCGCCGTGAGGTCAACCAATGACTCTGTGCGTTTGGGGGAAAAGTAGTCAAAACCCACTATACGCAAACGTGCCGGAACATGAGCGGCTAACATGCTCTGGGTAGCTGATGTGCTATAAAAATGTTGAGTACGCTTTGATTCACTTGAGGTAATTTGCAAATTCATGGGTGGCTCCTATCCAAATGTGTGACCACACAAAAATCTAGTTTCGCAACCCGATGTGACTAATGAAATATCTGTAGAAAATTGAAGAGTGAGCCAGTTGAGCACAATTAGAATAAACCTCTATTGTACTCTAATGTTATTATTACATATCATACAGCTTTTGTCAATCTATCAATCTGCCCAATCCTTGCACAAAAGTTCTGCCTGCTCCAAAACGGTCTGTGTCGCTTTTTCTTGCTTGTCCGGCGGATAGCCATATTTTCGCAGAACTCGCTTGACCATTACCCGGAGCTTAGCCCGTATTGACTCTTTGACAGTCCAATCAATTGTTACATTGTTTCGGACTGCAACCACCAACTCGCGGGCAATTGCCTTGAGTGTATCGTCTCCCAAAACTTTAACCGCGCTGTCGTTGACTTCCAGGGCATCATAGAACGCTGTTTCGTCTTCTGTCAGATTGAGTTTTTCTCCGCGCCGATCGGCCTCACGCATCTCTTTGGCGAGGGCAATCAATTCTTCGATGACCTGTACTGTCTCAAGTGCGCGGTTTTGATATGTCCGGATGGTACGTTCTAGCATCTCGGCGAAAGAACGTGACTGGACCAGGTATTTGCGCGAGCGAGTCTTGATTTCATCATCAAGTAGTTTACGCAAAAGTTCGATTGCCAGGTTGCGGTGTGGCATGCTCTGCACTTCGGCCAGAAATTCATCTGAGAGAATAGAGAGGTCGGGTTTCTTGAGTCCCGCGGCCGCAAAGATGTCAATCACCTGGTCAGAGGCAACAGCACGGGAAATGATTTGACGGATGGCATGGTCGAGGTTTTGATCAGTGCGTTCTCCCTCGGTAGTTGATTTGGCAACCGCTGCACGTACCGCCTGAAAAAAGCCTACATCATCACGGACTGTGAGCGTTTGGGGATGTGGCACAGCCAAAGCAAATGCTTGTGAGAGATCGGTAACAGCTTTGAGCAAGCGGGCTTTGCCATCTTCCTGGGCCAAGATATGCTCTTGAGCGGCAGGCAGCAGAGCCAGACGTTCGGCGGGCGTACCTTTTGCCCAAACCGACCACTCGAAGCCATAAAACAACCCCAGGCAGATTTCGTATTTCTCCATCATCACAGCCACGGCTTTTTCCTGGTCAATGGCCGTTTCGCCGGTGCCACCGCTGGCAGTATAGTCAACTAGAGCCTCGCGGAGATGGTCAGCTAGGCCAAGGTAATCTACCACCAGGCCACCAGGTTTATCTCCAAAAACGCGGTTCACACGGGCGATGGCTTGCATGAGACCGTGCCCATGCATAGGTTTATCCACGTACATTGTGTGCAGACAAGGAACATCAAAACCAGTCAGCCACATATCGCGCACAATGACGATTTTGAATGAATCGGCTGGATCTTTGAACCGGTTGGACAATTCTTCACGGCGAGCCTTGCTGCGAATATGCACCTGCCATTCAAGAGGGTCGGAAGCTGAGCCTGTCATAACAATTTTGATGCTTCCGCGTGCGTCATCATTATTGTGCCACTCAGGGTGCAATTCCACGATAGCATTGTACAGATCAACACAGATACGGCGGCTCATACAAACAACCATCGCTTTACCGTCCATTGCCTCCAAACGCTGCTCAAAATGATCCACAATATCACGGGCAATCAGTCGGATACGTTTTTCTGCACCTGCCACTGCTTCCAAGGCTGCCCACTTGGTCTTGAGTTTTTCTTTTTCCTCTAGTTCTTCACCTTCAGTGATCTCATCGAACTCTATATCCAGGTGAGGTCTTTCTTGTTCATCCAGTTCTAATCTTGCCAGCCGGCTTTCATAGTAAATTGGTACGGTGAAACCATCTTCCACTGCACGTTGGATGTCATATATGCTGATATAATCGCCAAAAACAGCGCGAGTGTTCTTATCGGCAAGCTCGATTGGCGTACCAGTAACGCCTAGGTAAGAAGCATAAGGTAAGGCATCTCGCATGCGCCGGGCATAGCCATCAATAAAATCATATTGACTGCGGTGGGCTTCATCCGCCATAACAACGATATTGCGCCGTTCAGATAAAGGATGTTCTGTCCCACCGTTATTTCCCGCAGGTGGAAGAAACT
Source organism: Thermoflexales bacterium (assembly GCA_041740315.1). Taxonomy (GTDB): domain Bacteria; phylum Chloroflexota; class Anaerolineae; order Fen-1058; family Fen-1058; genus JBGSMF01. The sequence continues at coordinate 8,153 of JBGSMF010000213.1, read as the reverse complement.
TTTGAATGGTGGTAAACACCACACCGCCGGAGGCAACTTGTAATAGTTGGCGCAAATGCTCGTGGCTTTCTGCTTGCACTGGCTTCTGGCGCAATAACTCGTGGCAGCGAGAAAATGTGCTAAAGAGTTGCTCATCCAAATCATTGCGGTCGGTGATCATCACAATGGTTGGGTTTTCCATTGCCGGGTGCAAAATGACTCGCCCAGCGTAAAAGGCCATGGTCAGGCTTTTGCCAGAACCTTGCGTGTGCCAGATAACACCAATACGCCGATCACCGGGGGTGCTTTCTGCGGGCTGGCGGGCAAAGTACCCACTGCGACGCTCGGCTATTGCTCGCAGGTCTGTTTCCTGAGCGGCTCGTAGAGTTTGTTCCACTGCTACATTAACAGCATGGAACTGGTGGTAAGCAGCCATCTTTTTAGCTATTTGACCATTATGTTCTTCTTCAAAGACGATAAAATAACGCAGAAGGGTAAGAAGGCGATGTTTTTCGAATACACCGCGAATGAGCACCTCAAGTTGCAATTTGTTGGAAGGGGCCAGATCTTCGCCTTCGACAGTCTTCCATGGCATAAACCGCTCACGGTCGGCAGTGAGGGTGCCGAGGCGGGCTTGTAAACCATCTGATATGACTAGAATCTCGTTGTAGACAAACAGTGACGAAATTTGAGATTTGTAGGTTTGCAATTGGTTGAAGGCTGTCCAAATAGTGGCCTTTTCATCTGTGGCATTTTTCAACTCAATAACGCCTAAAGGCAAGCCATTGATGAAAATCACCACATCAGGCCGTCGGTTGAATTGTCCTTCGATAACTGTGAACTGGTTTACTGCTAACCAGTCATTTGCGTCAGGGTTTTCAAAATCTATCAGGCGGACGCGGTTACCTACAATGCGGCCTTGAGCGTGGTATTCTACATCTACACCATCTACCAACATCCGATGGAGAGCACGGTTATTGACAGTCAGCGAAGGCGACTCGGGCCGTGTGACCTTTCGTAGCGCCTCTTCCAAGGCTTCGGTTGGGATAGCGGGATTCAGACCGGCTAGGGCATCGCGCAAGCGACCTACTAGCACCACTTCGCTGTAACGCTCTCGCTCAGCGGCTTGTTCACCTGGAGCGATATCGGCGCCGTACTGGATGGTATACTCTAACTCAGAAAGCCAGGCAAGAGCAGTATCTTCAATGACGGATTCGGTTAATTTTGAGTTCATCTCAAGGGACTCGTAGATTTATCAACTCAGTTGTCTCGGCAGAAAAATCAGCACGAGGAATATGTAAAGGAGTAGCCTCTCCGTTCACTTCGAATTCATATGTAGGGATGGTGCTACTTGGGTCCTCCCTTTTCAGAACGCAGAGTTTGGTATAGTGTCCTGATGCATCTTCTTGAAAATGAATAAACGGCTTCAAACTGAAAATCCAAGGGGCATTGGTTGTGGTTGCCAGTATATGAGTATCTAGGAGATAACTGGCCACTGAACTCAGCAGTGCAGGGGTGAGAGTCATAGTTTCTAGCTTCCGCTCCATATTATGCCCATCGAGAGATTCGTGCTGCATTTGCAGGGTACTGCCCACCTGACCACGGTAACGGATAAGATGTATGTCTTTTAGGTTTATGAGATCGTGCAAAAGGTCTAAAACATTATCCTCAGTGTCGTTGATGACCTGATGTGCTTGGGCGTCTGATAAAAGCTCGCAGTGCAAAAATCCATTACGTCGCCGGTTCAAGTCAATCATATCTTGAACTGTTTGAGCAGGTATTGTAGCGACACAGACAAGATTCAGGCTGTTTGTTCTGGCATGGTTCAATAGGCATTCAATATTTGACAATTTGACAAAAAGGCTGTCGCTATAGAAATCCAGGTGGCGGTTGTTATTGTTTGGATTTCTTGGAATCGGAGTATGGGTACATCGAAATTCACTCACGACCAAAGCGTGCAAAAGATTGATCAATGCCTCCCATGTATCTCGCAAAGACAGCAATCTGTGCAAGTCATCCATATGGGCATTAAGAAACCGAAAATAGTGCAATGCGACAAGCCGTGGAAACTCATAGAGCACTGTGTCTTTGAACTGCTCTCTTTGCCCTTGGAGGTAATCTACATAGGCCACTTCGTAAGTCTGGCGCTCTAATTCAAATAGAACCTTGCTCGGTCGGAAGTGCGAGGTCTCTATAGCAATAGGATTCGGCGTGTTTCTTTCGTCCAGAAACTGGTTGTAGTCGGCATTGTTATCGTAGACCGCAAGGTCAGGCTGACTGGGCCAACTCATATACCAATCTCCAAAAATTGTTCAGCCTTGTCTATTTGGATTTCCCCATTCATCAGCTTAGATAGCAGTGCAGCACGTATGTCAGTGAGAGTGTGGGATTCCTTCAAATTAATCACAATTCTCTGGCGTAATGGGTAAATTCTCTGATAGAAGGCGTAGATTGTATCCTGTGGAGGCAAAAGCATATTGGCAGCAGTGATTACCCTGGCATTCATACCAGCTTGCACTGATCCACTCATTGCGCCATTTGCATATTCGCGATACTGTTCAGAACGCAAGAAGTAGAATAGGTAGTACGAAGAGCCTAGATTATTTGTAGTGAGTCGCACCAAATAGGACGCAAAAACGGCATGGGTGTCTTCTTCAACTATCGCCGCTTTGCCTGGGTCAGCCATACGTGACACAAGAAGATCACCTACGTGCAATTGATACTTGGGCAAGGTGTCATCGGTAATTTCGCAGTAAGGTACCGATTGCCAATCTATCCAATCTTCTTTGTTCATGTCTGTGATTCTCAGGAATTTGGGTCCAATGGGTTTGTCTCTTGCGCTTGCCGTATAGCCGTATTGCGTTGAACAAAAATCTGACACTTTAATGACCCGCCATTCCCTCGGTATTTTTCCTAACGGTGAATCTTCAAACTCGGATGGGAAAAGTGTATCTGTACCCGCATCTATCCCAACTAACTGCTTACCCTCAGCTTTGGCATACACGGGTTCAAAATCTACAAACCAAGATTTGAACAAGGCGCGTGCCATTGCTTCTAATGTCTTGTTCATGCGCCAGTTGAGTTCAATTTCGTCATCCAGCGTACCTAGAATACAGGCAATCGCACGCTGCTCACGTAAGGGTGGAATAGCCAGAATCACTTTACGTAATTCACTTTGCTTGATACCCAGAACGGTTGTACCAGTGGCGCGTGCTCTTAGCTGGTTTTGTACAAAGTCCGACAGCATCAAGAACTTTAAAAAGGTATTGTCTAGCAATTCCGGCTTGCCCCGCAAGGTGATTAATCTTTGAGCAAGTGCAACTTGGCGATCATCTAGTTGTGCAATTTCGCCCAACGGCGCTTCGGTCGTCATTACCACATCGCCGGGTTCAGGCAGACCACGCCGCATCCAGTCATCATAATCTTCTTGTGGAATATACTCGTCAACATCCAAAAGTCTGCCGCCTTTAACAATCTTGGCTGTGATTAGAGGCACGCCAAAGCTAGACTTTTGAGGTGTCATTCCCCTGTAATCAATGATCGCCGACATGCAGTCTTCTAGCGGCAATAATTTCCAATCAGCAGGAAGTTTATCTAACATACCCCAGGGCCTTTAGGTTACTCTGGATAATCTGCTTGAGCCTGTCAGACTCGGAAAATTGCTCAATCAGAACTTGAGACAAGCGTGTCATTTTTTCGTCAAAGGGTTCATCATCATCTTGCGTCTCTTCGGTGCCTACATAACGACCAGGTGTCAAGATGTATCCATGTGAGGCAATCTCATCTGTTAGGGCGCTTTTGCAAAACCCAGGAATGTCTTGATATGTTCCTGCCCCTTTGTCCCCACGCCAGGCATGATAAATATTCGCAATCTGAGCAATATCGTCATCATCAAGTTCTCTATGAATTCGGTCTACCAACTCACCTAGCTTGCGGGCATCAATAAATAACGTTTGACCACCTCGGTCCCGAAATCGCCAGTCTCGTTTATTGCGCGCCAGAAACCACAAACAGACTGGGATTTGCGTAGAGTAAAAAAGTTGGCCGGGCAAAGCTACCATGCAATCCACCAAGTCGTTTTCGATAATAGCTTTGCGGATCTCGCCCTCGCCTGAAAACGTTGTGGACAAGCTGCCATTCGCCAACACATACCCGGCCATGCCATTGGGAGCCAGGTGGTGAATAAAGTGCTGCACCCAAGCAAAGTTAGCATTGCTCACCGGTGGCATACCATACACCCACCGCTTGTCTTCGCGCAGGTGCTCACCACCCCAATCGCTGTCATTGAAAGGAGGATTCGCAAGCACATAATCAGCTTTCAAATCTGGGTGCAAGTCGTGGTGGAAACTGTTGGCAGGTTCTTTGCCCAGATTACTATCTATGCCACGGATAGCTAGATTCATTTTAGCCAGCCGCCAAGTTGTTGAGTTAGATTCTTGCCCATAAATGCTAATGTCGCCGATTCGCCCACCGTGTGCTTCTACAAATTTTTCGCTTTGCACAAACATGCCGCCAGAGCCGCAACACGGATCAAAGACCCGTCCCTTGTAAGGTGCAAGCATAGCAACCAACAGTTGCACCACGCAACGCGGTGTATAGAACTGGCCGCCTTTCTTTCCCTCGGCGCTGGCAAACTCGGAGAGAAAGTATTCATATACTCGCCCAAGAACATCTTTGGAGCGGTTTTCTTTGTCACCCAAGCCAATAGTGCCGATCAGATCAACAAGTTCGCCTAACCGTTGCTTATCGAGAGCAGGGCGGGCATAATCTTTGGGTAAAATGCCTTTGAGCGATGGGTTGTCGCGCTCAATCGCAACCATGGCGTCATCCATCAATTTTCCAATGGTGGGTTGCTTAGCTTGAGCCTGTAAGTATGACCAGCGTGCTTCTGTCGGAACCCAAAAGACATTTTCGGCGCGATATTCATCGGGGTCTTCGGGGTCAGCTCCCTGATTTGCTTGCTCTAAAAGTTTGGCATGCATCTCCTCAAAGGCGTCTGAGATGTATTTGAGGAAAATTAAACCAAGCACGACATGCTTGTACTCGGCAGCATCCATGTTGTTGCGCATCTTGTCGGCAGCGGCCCACATGGTAGCCTCGAAGCCGAGGTTAGCGCCGTTGCTTGGACGATCTTGTGTTGCTTTGCCTCTGGGCATAGTGACTCCTCGATCAAACGGAACAAGCCGCCCGCAATCTCCGCGGACGGCTTGAACTTGTGGTATACTAACAATGCCGCGCGCCTTGACCGCGTAGGCCGGTATGCCCGGATGTGCCATCATCGCGGGCACGCTTTTTAACTAGTTGAATTATACTACACTCCCGCTATCTCCAAAAACAGAAACTGGCCTCTTGACTGAGAGGTCAGTATCATTGGACGCTATACCCAGCGGGCAAGGCGCAACAAGAAATTGTAACGAGGTTTCCATAGATCTTCAGAAAGTGCTCTGAAAAAAGCCATTTAGAAGTCTAGCGCGAAGCTCGATGCTCCTCAAGCCACCGGGCGCTTTCGGCGCGAGCCTCTGCTGACTGATGCTTGGACTCTACCCGTAACTTGTGCAGGGTGTGTAGCAAATCTTTGTCTGTGCTGTACTTGAAGGGCATCTGAATGAATACTCGCCAGCCATCCACGTCCAGTGCGCGCAGTAATGTTTCACGCATGGCCTTCTCAGCCATGTACTCAGCGCGGGATTGAGACTCTGTCCACATCTTCTCTTGACTCGCGCAGATACCCAGCCAAGTGCAGTACCCGGTTTCCACCTCTTCGTACCCGTAGCGGGCGCGGATGACTTTGTGCTCCTGGAACTTGTCCAGAATGGCGCTGTGATCCCATAACTGCTGGGCAAGAGCTGCTGCCACCGGTCCTTGCAGATAAGTTGCTACCGAGCGGACGTAATACCGACCCATTCTCTCAAAAGGCATCTCGACATCAGCTTGGGCCGGATTTATATTCAACTCGCGCGCCAGCATGGTCGGCGTATAGTATTCCTTGTCAAAATACCACTTTTCCCCAAAAGATATCTCTTGTATCTCGGAGTGGTAGGGCACATATTCAACTTCGATGAAAGCGCGGTAGGTGATTCGCTTAGGCTCCAGGTCCGCGACGTCAATCCAATAGGGTGTCAGATCTTTCTTGGGCAATGCGGCGATCTTGGCCTTTTCTTCGGCCCATTCACGCTCCCAGTTCTTTTTCCGTTCTTCATCCTCGGCGCGCAGTATGGGTATTTGCTGTTCAACCCAGGCGACTGCATCCTCAAGCCGGACGAGGCGGTTGTTATGTTTCGGCCAACCAGGCTGCTCAATGACCGCCAACCACCAGAATTTATCCTCGCTGAGTGTGATTGTTCCACGATCAGGCGGCACGTCGCAGATCAATGCTGCCGGATAGTCTTGGCGCACCCAGGGAAACTGGCGACCGGCTTCGTCGAACGTCATCAAATCATGCTTGTGGAGGAACTCGACCATTATCTTAAAGATTGCCCAGTGCGCTTTCTGCTGTAGCGCTTCTTCTTCGTCCGCTATGTGATGTAACTGGGCTTCGTTAGCGTGTAAATAGGCAAAAAACTCTTCGGCAGCGTTGCCAGTCAGGCGCAACCGTTCCTGCTCATAGAACCTGGGTTTGACCTCTGGCTCTTTTGCTGGCGGCTCTGGCTCGGCTTCCTTTTTCTTACGCTTGCGCTTAGGCCGTGGCTCATCCAAGACAAACTGATTCTTGTGCCGCTCGACTATTGCAATACCCTGCGTTTTCCACTCGTCATTTGACTGGAGTTGCTTTAGCAGTTCGATGGCTTCACCGGCCAGTATCGCGCCGATGCGCCGAGCGACAGGATCCCATACCACCAGGCCGCGCCGGAACCAGGTGTGCCACTCTTTACTCTCAACCCATTCCGGGCAACCCTCTGGCCTCTCTTTTACTTTGCGAGAATCCTGGCTATGCCCCGTATAGATATGTGCACCCCAGGTCAAGCCCGAGTGCGTGGCCAGGATTTCGGCAGGTCCGAAATCGTTGTCTTCAATAGAAATCGCTATGCCGCCCGGTGAGCGTTGAAATTGTGACGGCGGTGGTGGCGGAGGCGCAACGACCGGCTTGCCGCAATAGCGGCAGAATTTGTCTTTCTGGGAAATTGTCTTTTGGCAGTGTGGACAGCGCATGATTATGCTCCGATGGTTAGGGTGGTTTGAAACCAAACATTCTCAAGGAGGTGTATCTATTTTGACTAACACAGGAGTTCAGGAAAGTAGCACTCTAAATGGCGAACACAAGCCTGATCTGGCGTTTTTTGCTCATTTTTGAGCTTGAATTTTGGCTTTTTCGGGCTGGCGATGAATATGCTCGCTAATTTAGCCCCAGGTTTCCTGAATTCCTGTAACAGGATACACTTTAATCACCAGACTGTCAAAGCCCTGGGAAACAACCCGCAGCAAGTTCTATTGGCTCCCCACCTCCAAGAATACAATGATCCCTCTACGCTGGGCGAGCAAGTTGCGCCATCTAACAGTGCAAGCAGGTTGCCGCCTGATATTTGGCAAGACAAGCCCGTGTTACGGTGTGGCATTTCATTGCGGGTTTCACTTTCAAAACCGATTCGCCGGATTTGGCCCATTAGCGGGCAAAACAAGTACGAATTGCTCCCAAAATTCGTCAGACCATAAAGAGTATTTTTATATGTTTCTCTCTCTCGTTAGCTGATGTAACGACGTTACACCAGCTTCGTGGCGCAACCGGGAAAGCCAGTCATCCCTTACTGAACGGAAGAATCAGCCGGAACACGATCTATTGCTCTTGCTTTTCCTTCAATCGTTTGGCCTTGTTCTTTGCCCTTGTCTGGGCTGCCTTGTGCTTCTTGTTCACCTTGCGGCTCAAGGCCCCCAGGTCAAGCATCATCCGCGCCGATTCGGGCGGCGACTTGAACCCCTCAAAGCAATGCTCAAAGCGCCAGCGTGTCACATTGCGCCAAATCGGCGCATCGGCCCCACGCGCATCCAGCGTATCTTTGACCACAACCCACGCCGGCAACACCTCGCACCGATTCCATCGCGCCCGCTCAATAATCACCATTCGCACCTTGCGCGCCCGGCTCTCATTCGGCACCACGATCAACAATGGCGGCAAACGCCCCCAGTGACGACGATACTCGCCGCTCAGCATATACGTGTAATAGTTGTCAAACTTGCGC
>JBGSMF010000212.1:0-8324 GCA_041740315.1 Thermoflexales bacterium | reverse complement strand
GCGATTTTCTAAAATTTGCTCTGGCTCAAAATCCTGCACTTGCAGGTAATAAACGGCAGCATCCACCAGCGCCTCTTGGGGGATCAGCCCTACCACCTCGCTGTGCGTGATGGCGCAGCCATAACGGGCGGCCTCGCGCCGCACGGCCTCTTGCACCACCGCCAACGAGCTGCGGCGAAAGTCGGTCAGGTTCATCGAAACCTGGGCCTGGCCGCTCACCAGCAAACCCTTGGCCATGACATTGCGGAACCCGCCCTTGGAAAAGCGCACCACGTCGGCCACCTTTTGGGCAACGGCCACATCGGGCATGTTGAGGTAAATATTATAGGCCACCAGCGCTCCCCGCGCGCCAATGACCACCGCGCCGGCCGTGCCCAGCTTGCGTGGGCCAAAATCGGGGTCGCGCTCTGGCTTGATGCCAATCTCGGCCTTGATGGCCTCGTATTGCCCGCGCCGAATGTTGGCCAGGGCTTGGCGTTCAGGCCGCTGTGCGGCTTCGGCGTACAGGTAAACTGCAATGCCCAACTCGCTGCCTACGCGCTGGCCCAGGCGTTTTGCCATTTCGATACACTCAGACATGGTCACGCCCGCAATGGGGATAAAGGGCACCACATCGGTCGCGCCCAGGCGCGGGTGTTCGCCGCGATGCTCGTTCATGTTGATCAGTTCGCCGGCCTTTTTGATGAGCCGAAACGCGGCCTCTTCTACTTGCGCCGGCTCGCCCATATATGTCACCACCGTGCGGTTGTGGTCTGGGTCGCTGTGGGCGTCTAGCAGCGTGATGCCGGCTACCCCGGTGACCTCGGCCAAAACGGCGTCAATCACCTCTCGGCGGCGGCCTTCAGAAAAATTGGGGACACATTCGACAATGGTTTTCATTGAATTCCTCTTTAACCTCACCCATCCTCACCCTGGCCCTCCCCTTCCCTCTCCTATCAGGAGAGGGAAGGGGAGGGTGGGGAGGAGAAGGGAGAGGTAATGATATTAACCTGGGAATAGTTTGCCCATCAATTCCGGCGCATAGCGCGCGGCCATTTCTGTGGTGATGGCATTAGCGCCGGCGATTTCTCCGTACAGTTGCCCGCTTGGGCGAATTTTACGTTCTTGGGTTTCGGGATTGACGTCAATTAACCCAAAGCGCAAATTCCATCCCTCGGCCCATTCAAAGTTGTCTACCAGCGACCAGTGGTAATATCCCAGCACCGGAATGTTGCATTGAATGGCCCACCAGATTTGCCGCAGGTGCGCGATGAGAAAAGCAGGTCGTTGGTCATCGTCGGCATCGGGCAAGCCGTTTTCGGTAATGTAAATGGGTACCCCATATCGGCTCACTCGCTTGAGCAAGCGTCCCAATCCGTCGGGATAAATCTCGCCATATTTGCCGTCGCTCATCGCCACATCAGGTGGAAAAACTTGCTTGCTAAACAAAGCGTCTGGGGTGTGTCGGTCAAAGGCCAGAATGTGGCGCGTATAATAGTTGAGCCCGATAAAATCCATTGTGCCCTTGATGTGCTTGGCCTGCTTGGAGCCGACAAAACGAGCCAGCTTGCCGTGAAATACAGCTTCCAAGGCTGATTGATTGATGAGCCGGTCGCGCTGGCCGACCACAAAGCGGTCGAGCGGTGAATTGGGATTGGCTGCTTGAATATCAATCATCTGGTGCACCAGGCCCACCCGGGCCGCCGGTTGAATCCTGTGAATGGCCTGGTAGGCCAGGGCGTGTCCCCTCAACAGGTTCTCGGCCACGGCCAGGGCCAGGTCAGGCTCGTGCTTGCCGGGAGGAAAACTGACCTGGTGATGGTCGGCTTCTTCGGATGTGCCAGACATCCACCCCAGCACAACGTAAATCAGGGGTTCGTTGACGGTGCACCACAACTCGCACAGGTCGCCCAACGCGCCGGCCACCTTTTCGGCAAATCGCTCGAAAATCGGCAGGATAGCGGGGTCTTCCCACCCGCCGCGCTCGGCCAGCCATTGGGGCGTGGTAAAGTGGTGCAGCGTCACCATTGGCTCGATATTGCGCTGGCGCAGCCCTTGCAGCATCTGGCGATAGCGCTCAATGGCCGCCTCATCCCACTTGCCCTCGCTTGGCTCGATGCGGCTCCATTCCACCGACAGGCGATGGGCATTGTTGTTCAACTGCGCGGCCAGGTCGAAATCGCGCTCGGCATTGTTCCACCAATCGCACGCCAGGCCAGATTTTTGCCCGTTGCGGATATGCCCCTCGCTCTGTTCCCAGGCCCACCAATCGTTATTGGTGTTGTTGCCCTCTACCTGGTGCGAAGATGTGGCGCAGCCCCACCGAAATTCTTTTGGAAAACGCAAACTTGCTTGTGGCATGATTATGCTCCTTTGTGCTTTCGAATCCCCGCGCAGACAGCCTCGCGCGCGCCCGTATCGGCGTAACCCAAGGCCTGGCAGAGACGAATGGCGGTGAGATTGTTTTGGTCGGCAATGTACAGCGGGCGCAGGCCGGCCTCTAGCAAATAGGCGGTGCAGGCCGAAACGACCGAGCGCCCCAGCCCTCGCCCCTGAGCGGCGGATTGTACTTGCGCATAGACCTCGGCAAACTCGTCCGATTGCCAGTTGAGGCCGGCTTCGGCTACCACATCACCCGCTGCCGAGCGGATGACAAAGCGCGGCTTGTCTTCCGCGGATGCGTTGCGTGAGCCGACCACCAGCACATTGATAACGGGCTTGAAGGACGCCCGGCGCGCTTCATAGATGATGTGAGTAGCGCGTTCCTGGATGTTGAGCATGTCGTTCAGCACATCGCTGAACGTCGGCGACGCAATGACGTAATAGGGCCGCCCTGCGATGAGCGCGCGTTCCAACAGCCCCTTTGCCACACTGGCAAACCAGGCGCGAGCAACCACCAACGGCCTGAACAGGTCTATCCCTGTCTGGCACACGGCAACAAAGCCGTTTGCTTTTCCAAACCCATCGTGCCCAACAGTCAACTGCACGCGCTTTTCATCGTGCGACAAAGCGTAATACGCCGTCAATGCATCGGCGGGATCATCTAGCCGCAGCAGTGGGCGAATGGCCTGGCGTTCTTTGACTAACAGCGTCACTTTCACCCCATCATCTTGCTACAATTCATACCACCAAAAGATGGCCACCTCTTTCACGCCAATATCATCATTCGAGTAAAAATGATCGTCTAGGCCGCAAAGCTTAAAGCCATATTCCAGGTAAAAGCAGCAGGCAGCATAGTTATTGGTTTGCGTTTCTAGCACCAGCGCGCGCAGCTTGTTTTCTCGCGCCCAGGCTGCAGCGCGATCTATCAGCTCGACGCCCAGCCCTTGGCGGCGATAATGGCGGTCAATCAAGATATTCCATACCATGGCAGTGTCGCGCCAGCGTTCGCGCTCAACATCGAGCAGCGCCACCAGCCGATGCTTGTGCTCGGCAACCAGGTACAGCCCATCGGCGGCGCGCAGGCGCGTGATTACTTCTTCACGTTGTTGCCTGTCCAGGCTGTAATCGGTGCTGATAAAAGGCGGGTCGAGTGGCTGTTCGGTCAGCCGCCATGCCGCGTTCAGGCCGTCTGTGCTTTTTTCTACCGCCAGGTAATGGCGCGATTCAAACTCGGCGTCAATTTCGGCCAGGCGCGGAATATCGTCCAGTGTCAATGGCCTGATTGGGACTAGAGTCTTCATCTATGATTTCAATTATTGCCAAAGTAAGGAATATCGCCGCTCATCCTCCCGCAGGTTAACTAGTTTCCGTCTCAAAACTCATAGGCAGGTATCCCTATACCTGCCGCTACCGTATGGGGATACGGTAGCTACGCAGGTTTTGAGACAGGCGCTAACTACCTGTGGGAGGATAGATTGCGCAGTTATGGAATTAGATGCATTGAATTATAGTCATGGTTCGTAATTGGTCAACACTGGACAGCCGCGCGGCTTTCAGGTACAATCGTTTCGGTCACAACCCAAACCGAACGATGATGATAGGTTGGTTGGTATTTATTCAGTAGAGTGTATCGGAAATAACGTAGCCAACGTATCCCCATACGTTGGCGGACTGGCATGGGGATGCCAGTCCTGCTATTTCCGATAATGTCTAGTACAGGAGAAAGCAAAATGGGCATTGGTAAAAATTTTCCTGGCAAAGGCCAGGTGGCTGTGTTGCGGACACGGCCAGAAAGTGTGTTAGATGACTATCGGCGCTTGATGCAACTGGCCGGCTTTGAACAGGCTTTGCCCAAGGCGCGCGACACGCTGTTAAAAATCAATATCTCGTGGCAGACGTGGTATCCGGCTTGTTCCACGGCCCCCTGGCAACTAGAGGGCGTGATTCGCGCGCTGCAGGGCGCGGGCTATAAAAATATTGCAGGCGTGCACAACGATACTGTGGTGGTAGATGCTTCTGACGGCGAGACCAATAATAAGCAAAAATTCGTCACCGACATGCTGGGTGTGCCGTGCATCTATACCTACGAGCCTTCGGTCAAGTGGGTGCGCTACGAGCCCAAGCAGCCTTTCCTGGTGCTCGATTCAATTTACCCCGAAGGCGTGTACATTCCAGAGCCATTCATCGGCAGCAACATGATTCAACTGCCCACGGTCAAGACGCACGTGTTCACAACGGTCACCGGCGCAATGAAAAATGCCTTTGGCGGCTTGCTGAACCGCAAGCGCCATTGGACGCACAGCGTTATTCATCAAACCCTGGTAGATTTGCTGCAGATTCAGCAAGACATTCACTCTGGCTTGTTTGCCGTGATGGATGGCACATTTTCGGGCGATGGCCCCGGCCCGCGCGCCATGCGCTGGCACGAGACCGATGTGATTTTGGCCTCAGCCGACCAGGTAGCCATTGACGCCATCAGCGCCAAGTTGCAAGGTTTTGACCCGTTGAGCCTGCCCTTTATCCGCATTGCGCACGAAAAGGGCCTGGGCATTGGCGACCCACGCCAGATCAAGCTGGTAGGCGCTGAAGAAATGGCGCTGGAAAACTGGGGCTATGTGCAAGAAGATACTTTTGCCAGCCGCGGGCAAAAGCTCATTTACCAGGGCTGGCTGCACTATTTTGAAAAGCCCTTGTTGCGCAGCCCGCTGGTGCCGTGGTCATATTTTGCCAGCAATTTTTACCACAATGTTTATTGGTATCCTTTTGTGGGGCGGCAGCGGGTGGAACGCGCGCTGCAAACCAAGTGGGGGCGCTTGTTTAAAGAATATGGCGATGGCACGGTAGTGATGCCCGGCATGGAGCCGCAGACGGTGACTGTGGCCGCAGGCGGGTTGGTGCTGGCGGCCGCCCTGCTGGCAGGCGCGCTGTTGCTTTGGTTGCGCCGCTCCAAAGCCCTAAAGTGACGGGCAATTTGCCGAAGGCTGATCTTGCCATGCGGGGTGTTTTGCGGTAAAATCAGTATTGTGTGAGGTGTTCTAGTATGCCGATTTATACGTACGAGTGTACAAAGTGCGGTTTGCGTTTTGACCGCAGACAAAAGTTTTCGGACAAGCCACTTAGAACGTGCCCTGAATGTCGTGGCACGGTTCGCAAGCTGATCCAACCGGCCGGGATTGTTTTCAAAGGTTCTGGTTGGTATATCACCGACAGTAAGCATTCGTCTTCGGTCACGGTGCCAAGCGCCAACAAAGACAAAGATAACGCGGCCAGCGGGAGCGCTGATACCAAATCATCAAGCACGGCCAAGCCTGCCGCAGATAAAGATTAAACAACTATCGCCTGGCAACACAAAAGGGAGCGCTCAGCGCTCCCTTTTTGATTCTAGCCTTAAAAGTTAGATCTGGAACCCGCCTGTGGCGCGCACCACCTTTTGCTGATACTCGTGGACGTAATCCGTCAGGCGCATATATAGAGCGTGCCATTCATCGCTGGCCAGGATGTGGCGCATGGTTTCCATATCTTCTACCACGCTGCCCGTCAGCACTTGCGGGCAATCGCCATAGATGGTGTACCACACATCGGTCGGTTCTAGCCCCAGCTTCATCAGCCCCGGCGCAAATTCCTTCATCACAAATTCAAAATATTCAGTTTCTTTGCCTTGCTGAATATCCCAGCTCATCAACAGCTTGATCATAGTTCTGCCTTTCTACGCACATTCCGGGCGTGGGGGCTAGGGTTATTGTCCCAGTTGGGCCAGTAGTTGCTCGGCTTCCTGCCGGCGCTCGGCTGGCGGGTTGAGCTTGAGGAAGGTGTCCAGCGCTTCGCGCGCGCCGGCTTTGTCACCCTTGAAGGCCAGAGCCTTGCCTAATGGCAAATAAGCCTCTGGCAGGCTGGGATTGACCTGGATGGCTTGCCTCAGGCTGGCAATGCCCTCGTCAATCTTGTTGCTCAAGAGCAACACATTACCCAGGCCTATATAGGCCTCGGCCATATCAGGCTGGGCCGCCAGGGCCTTGCGAAACTCGGCTTCTGCCTGAGTCAACTGGTTTTGTTGGACCAGCGCGGCCCCAAGCATATAGTGGGTTTCGGGGTCGTTGGGGGCCAAGGCAAGCGCGGCTTGCAATTGTTGGGTCGCTCGCTCCAGGTCGCCCATCTGATAATAGGCCGCGCCCAGGTTGGTGTTGGCGCCGATATGCTTGGAATCAATCTTCAAGACCGCCTCATACTGGGTGATGGCCTGGATAGGCAAGCCCGAATTGACATAGGCATTGCCCAACAAAAAGTAGGCCGCTTTATCCTGGGAATCGAGGATGTATTGGGCAACGTTCTCGGGCGCCATAATGATGGCAGCCTGGTATTGGGCAACGGCGTCATCGGTGCGCTGTGTTTTTTCATAGGCCTGGGCCAATAGGGCATGCCCCTCGGCCGAGTTGGGCTGGTTCTTGAGAAACTCTTCCAGTTCTGTTATGGCCTTGGCGGCATCGCCCCCTTGCAGCGCAGCGCGGGCCGCTTGTAGCTTGGCATCAGGGGCTGGCTGGGTAGTGCAGCCGGCCGCCACCAATACTGCCAGCATGAGCAGCGCCCCAATGCGCCAATTTGATTTTGTGTGTCTCATCATTTGCACCTCATTGCTCCTCTTTGACCTTCATGTCGAGCAAGACGACCTGGGTTTCTTCAGGCAGGCCAGAGTGAGTTACTTTGAAAACTTCTTGGGGGGCAACTGAATCTAGCCCCATCTCTCGCAGGAATTTGTCTACAGAGTCCAATTTCTGCTTCAAGCCTTTGACCTTGTAATGCATAGGAATCACCACGCGCGGTTCTAGCAGGCTGACCACTTCGGCGGCCTGCGCCGCGTTGAGCGATTCGCCGCCGCCAACCGGGATCAAGAGCACATCCACTGCATCCAGAGCTTCTTCAACTTGGGCCTGGCTAGGCACGTGCTTCAAATCGCCCAGGTGGCACACCGTCAGGTCTTCAAATTCGAGCAAAAAGACAATATTGCGCACGCCTTCTGGGTCAGCCTTGGCGCGCTTGCGTTCGCCTTTCACTTCCAGGCCGGTGATGAAAACGCTCGATACCTCATACTCGCCCGGCGCGTCAATCACTTTAAAATCGCCCTTGACGCCTCGGGTATAATTGTGGTCATCGGCATCGTGGCTGATGGTGACCACATCGGCCCGCATGCGGGGCAAAAGAATCCCCATGTCTTTGCCATAGGGGTCGGTGATGGCGGTAGCCGCGCGGTCGCGCAGACGAAAGCAGCTATGTCCTAGCCACGTAATCTCCATGGTATTGCGTTCCCTCCAAGTGTTGGCCCCATTATACTAAAGTGGCTTGTAGCCGTCAACATAGGCCGGCAATATCGGGCCAGCCATAGGCCAGCTCTACGGCAAATTCATTGTCGCCCAATTGAATTTGCTGCTGGCCCACGAGTTGGCCGCCCAATCGCTCGTAGAACAAGCGGGCGGAATTTTGGGCCAACACCCACAGCATGAGCGATGAACAATTCTGTTGCCTCAATCGCTCCGCCATGGCCCTGACAAGTTGCCGCCCAATGCCCTGCCGCTGATAGGGCCGGCGCACGTGCAGGGCCACCAGTTCGCTGTCGTAAGGCGCAAGCTTGGTTGGCCCTGGCCGTCCGAGGGCATAGCCCACCAGCTCGCCTGTGTCGTTTTCTGCCACGCTCAAAAGGTCGCGGCTCTCTTGAGAAAACCAGTCACGCCAATCTTGCGTTTGTTCTTCGTACGTAAAATGGTCCAGGTAAGCCTGCGAAAAGATGCCGGCATAGCTGGTGCGGTAGCTATCTACCTGCACCTGGGCCAGGCTGGGACTGTCTTGAATTTTAGCGGCGCGAAAGTGTGTTTGCATGCTTGTGCCAGACGCGCAAACAATAACAGTGGGGCGGCCAACCGCCCCACTGACTTGTATTGCGCTAAGTACCTGGTGCTTGTTGCGTTTACCAG
>JBGSMF010000211.1:0-8912 GCA_041740315.1 Thermoflexales bacterium | reverse complement strand
AACGGCACGTCGGCCAACTGGTCTACGCCTTTGCCATAATCTTTCCAGGCTTGTTCGGCCAGGTCGCGCTGCGCCAGAGAGGACTGGAATTGTTGTTGGGCCACCGCCACCTGAGCGCGCGCGGCGGCAATTTGCACATCAAGCGCCTGGGGGTTATCGCGCGCGGCCTGCGCATCAAACCAGGCCTGCCGAGCGCCATCGCGGGCCGCCTGAGCCAGCGCCAGTTGAGCCTGAAACCTGGCAAGGGTCTCTGGGCGCGCGCCGGCCTTGAGGCGCGCCAACACGGCCTGGGCCTCTTCCAACTTGGCGCGCGCCAGGTCAACTTGCGCGGCCAGCAAGTCATCTTGCAGCCCCAGCAACAAATCACCGGCTTGCGCCTCTGCGCCTTCATCTAGCGGCAGCGCCGCAATGCGCCCGCCCAGCTCGGGCGCAATGGACACCTCATCCGCCTCAATAAAGCCCGAAGCTACCCAACCATTCTCCGGCGGCGCTGCGCCCAGCCAGGCCAACACTTGGCCGCGCGCGGCGGCATTTTGCATCACATACACAACAGCCGCAATGACGGCAATGACAATGGCAACAAACGCCCACTGTTTAACTTTCACCTTTTACCTTTTACCTTATACATGCCAAGAACACATCTTCCAACGATGGCGCAATCACATCCATCTGCCCCGGCTGGATGCCGCCCGCCTGCAACAAGTGGGCAATGGCTTCCATCATCCGCCCCGCATCCGGCGCAACCACGTGTACCTGAGCGCCGTACAGAGCCACATCATCTACCACCAAGCGACCCTCCGCGCGCGCCGTTTTGAGCAGGCGCACGGCGGCGGCGGGGTCATTGGGCGAAATTTCCAGCACCTGGCTCTTTACCCAAGTGGCCTTGATCGAATCTGGCGAGCCTTGCGCCACAATCTTGCCGGCATGGATAAATGCCAGTTCCTGGCAGCGCTCGGCTTCGTCCATATAGTGTGTGGTCACAAAAATTGTGGTGCCTCCGCCAGCCAGATGATACAGCAATTCCCAGAAACCGCGGCGGCTGACGGGGTCGACCCCCGCGGTAGGCTCGTCTAAAAAGACCAATTCAGGCTCGTGCAAAATGGCAGCGCCCAAAGCAAGCCGCTGTCGCCACCCACCGGCAAGCTCCTTGGTGCGCAGGTGGTCGCGCCCCGCTCCGCGCAGGCCCGCCATCTCTAGCGCAAATGCCATACGCTGACGCAGACGCTCGCCCTGCAGGCCATAGGTGCGGCCGTAAAAACGCAGATTTTCACTCACAGTCAATTCATCGTACAGGCTAAAGCGCTGGCTCATGTAACCGATGCGCTGCTTGACCGCGCGTGGTTGGTTGGCTACATCATAACCCAAAATCTCGGCCCGGCCCGAGGTAGGCGCGAGCAGCCCCAGCAGTATGCGCATGGTGGTAGTTTTGCCCGCGCCGTTTGGCCCCAAAAAGCCAAAGATGCTGCCCCGGCGCACCTTGAAGGTCACGCCATCCACGGCGCGAAATTTGCCAAATTGCTTGGTCAGGTTTTCAGTTTCAATGGCATAGCCGTCAGCCGTCATTAGATTTCTGCCGTCGTATGAGCGAGATAAAGGCTTCTTCCATTCTGGGGTTAATAGCGCGCAAACCACTTGTCTGCACGCCGGCTTTTTCCAGCGCTGCCCGCAGTTGAGGCAGGCGCTCGCGCGCATTCTCCACAAACACATGCAACAGGTCGCCGTAAATTTGCACCTCCAGCACCTCTGGGCGACCGGACAACACTTGCTGCGCCAATGCCATCGGCTCTGGGCGCAACTCTAGCAGTTGGCCCTGCACCATCGCCTTGATGGTATTCGGCGTGTCACATTCAATCAACTTGCCCTTGAATAACAAACCCACTCGGTTGCAGCGCTCGGCCTCATCCATGTACGGTGTGCTGACCACAATCGTTGTGCCGGCAATATGCAAGTCGGTGAGAATGTCCCAAAATTCGCGGCGGCTCACCGGGTCAACGCCGGTCGTCGGCTCATCCAACAACAACACGGCGGGTTGGTGAATGAGGGTGCAAGCCAGCGCCAGCTTTTTCTGCATGCCGCCAGAAAGCTGCCCGGCGCGCCGATCGGTGAAACGCCCCAGGTTGGCAAAGGCCAGCAGTTGCTCAATACGTTGGCGGCGTTCTGGGCCACTGACGCCAAAAATATCGGCATAAAAATCGAGGTTCTCTAGCACATTGAGGTCGGCGTACAGGCTAAAGCGTTGCGGCATATAGCCCACGTAAGCGCGGATAGCTTCGGCTTGCTTTACACTATCAAAGCCGGCCACACGCACACAGCCCGATGTGGGACGCATCACGGCAGCCATCAGGCGCAAGGTGGTGGTTTTGCCCGCCCCATCGGGGCCGACCAAACCAAAAATTTCACCCGGCTCAATGCGCAGGTCAAGCTGGCGCAGCGCAATGGTTTTCTTGAACGCGCGGGTGAGCTTTTCGGCGATAATGATGGGTCGTTTATCTACCATGTCTCGGCCAATAGGCTCTTTGGGATTTCGCGTGGTAGACCTAACCCCTCCCACTCCCCCCTTTGGGGGTCGCGGGACAGGCTGGCCCCCTTCCCTCATAGGGAAGGGGGAACACGCTCCCCTCTCCGCTTCGGGGAGGGGTCCACCACGGCAACTCCCAAAGAATCTCAATAGCTTTGGGAGCAAAGCATAAACTCTTCCTGCAGCAGCAACGCTTTTTCTTTGCTGGTTTGGGGATTCAAGTTCCACTTGGCGCAGATAGCGGCAAGGTAAAGGCAAAACGGCTGCCCAGGCCGCCGGGGCCTGGCTCTACCCAAATCTTGCCGCCGTGAGCCTGCACGGCCAGTTTACAAAACGTCAACCCCAACCCAAAGCCGCGGCGCGCCAGCTTGTTGCTATCTACCTGGGCAAAACGCTCAAAGATGCGCTCGCGCTCTGCCGGCGGAATGCCCGGCCCGGTATCTGTGACACTGACCACCACCTGGTCAGCCTGCAACTCTGCCACCACCTGGATTTTTCCCCCCGCTTTGGTGGTATATTTCATAGCATTATCTACCAGGTTGCCCAAAACCCGGTCTATCTTTTCCTCATCGGCCATCACCGGCGGCAAATCAGACGGAACCAGCGCCTCTATAGCAACTTGCCGTTTGGTCAGTATGGGCGACACCCGGCTAACTGCCTGCTCGGCCAAATGCTGCAGCTTGACCCAAGACAAACTCAGCCGAGACTCGCCCGCCTCCATCTTGGCAATATCCAGGAGCGCGTCTACCATCCGCTGCATCCGGTTGGTGGCCGATTTGGCGCTTTCTAGCAAATCTCGGTTCGCTTGCAAAATGTCAGGCGGCAAGACCATTTCCAACATATAGATTGTGCTGCAAACGATGCTCAGTGGATTGCGCAAATCGTGGACGACAAAATCGCTGGTTTCCTGGCGCAGCCGCTGTAGCTCTAGCAACTGTTGTTTTTCCGTTTGCAAATCTGATACCTGTTGAGCCAGGTGCGTCTTGGCAGCGACGCTGGTTGTCAGAATATTGTCAGAGGCCCTCAGGCGGGCGCTGAGCGTCTCCATGATGCTCTTGCCAATGGCCGGCGCGCTGGTCAACAACCGCTGAAAGCCATCGCGAGTGACCCCCAAAAGCCGCAAAGGTTCCAGCGCCACAATCGAAGCCGAGCGGGGGCGGTCTTCGAGCAAAGCCATTTCGCCAATAATCTCGCCTGGCCCCCGGCAGCCCACAACCGTCGGCGAAGCCAAATCCCCCTTGATCACAGCCACTTGGCCAGACCAGATCAAGTACGCCACATCGCCCCCCTCGCCTTCGGCAAAAATCACCTGGCCCGGTGTATAGCGCTGCTCGGCCATCAGGTTGGCCAACGAGGCTCGGTCCATCATGCTCAGCACGCGCAACAGCGAATGATCAGATGAATCCGCCGCTGCGGTTGATTCGGGCAGCGCGGCCAACACACCATCAAACTCTTTCCCGCTCAATTGTCGAACCGCCATATATTCACCTCCCGCCTGTGATCTCTGGCTCGGCCACAATGACCGCCGGCACGCCCACCCAAGAATCTATGCCTGAAATGTTGCCAACCTGGTCGGCGTACCACAGCCCAGATGAAGTTCCGCCGTCGAGGTTAAGCGCCGCATCCAAGTCTAAATCTGACGCGGCCAAAAAGGCCGACAGCCGGTTCAACGTAAAGATTGGCTGCGCGCTGACGACAAAAACGATCCGCCCAGCGCGGTCTTGGCCCACCACCGTGCGCCTGGCAGATTGCCCCTGGTCATCCACTACAGCCGGCAAGCCTCCTGGTTGCACCAACATGGGAAACGACTGCACAGCCTGGTCAAGCGCTTCGCCGGCAGAATAGGGCTGCGCACTCAAAGAGCGCACCCCAACCTGCCCCCCGCCGACAAAGAACATGCCGCCAAAGCCAACATAAGATTGCCCGCTGCGCGCGCCATCGCTGACCACCAGCGCCGTAGCCGCTTTTTCCGGTGTAAAGTAGCCCGCGTTCACAACCAGCCTGGGCTGAGCAGCCTTGTCTGCGCCTAAAGAATCAAACCAACTGCGCACCGTGCGCGCGTCAGCCGGGTTGTACAACACCCGAAAGCGCGCCAGCGCCGGGTCAACTCGCGCAATCCACAAGCGGTCAACCGTCTCGCCTAGCTCTACGCGCAGCCGGCGCGCCTCCATCCCATTGCCAAGGCTTTGCCAGCCAGTGTCAAACGGGACCGGTGTGAGCGTAGGGGGAATCGGCGTGACAGTGGGAAGCGCCGTTGGCGTTGGAGCAGGCGGCGCGCCGCAAGCCAGCACAACCACCAACAAAATGCCAAGCGCGGCCCAGTCTCGGCGCTTCATCTTTCGCCTTCCAAATGTTCATAAAAGCATAACAGTGTGCTGCCATACTTGCGTTCGTCCACCAACTCGAAATGTTGCAATTCGAGCGGCAAAAACTCGCGCGGATGAATTTGCGCAATAATTGCGCCATCGGTTGCCAGCCAGGCGGGGGCGGCATCTAACATGCGTAGCGTCTCTAGCCACAAACCCTTGTACTGAGGAGGGGCAATGTAGATAAAGTCAAACGGCGCGGCGGGCGCGGCGGCCAGAAAGGCAAACACATTCGCACGCACCACTCGCGCTCCCTCTTCCAACTGGGTGTGCGCCAGGTTGAAGCGAATCGTCTCTAGCGCGGCCCGCCCTTGCTCCACAAAAACTGCTTCAGCCGCGCCCCGGCTCAGCGCTTCAATGCCCACCCCGCCCGTGCCAGAAAACAGGTCCAGAAAACGGCAGCCTAGCACATCGCCGGCCAGGATGTTAAAAAAGGCCTCTTTCACCATGTCGGTGATTGGCCGCGTCCCTTGACCTGGAACGCTCTGTAGTTTGCGCCCTTTAGCTTTGCCAGAAATAACACGCATAAGAGTAACCACCAGAAAAACAGTAAAATTGTAACCGCCCAGCCTTACACAGAGTTACGCAGAGAACGCGCAGAGAACACAGAGACGAAAAGAAAAAAACTCTGTGTAGCTCTGTTTTTCCTCTGTGAATCTCTGTGACCTGAGTAGTTGCGTGAAATTAATCTTACCACAGTCGGCCTAATCTACCAAGACCAGATTGACCAATCAACCCAAACGCGCTACAATTGATATTCAATATGGTCAAGGTTTCTTTACCCTCTTATGAAGACATAATTGAACAGGTAACAAACGCCGGCGGAGACGGTGGGCGCGCCCTGGTCGAACGCGCCTACGAATGCGCCCAAAAGGCCCACAAAGGGCAATTCCGCCGCTCGGGCCACCCCTACATCATCCATTGCCTGGCGGTGGCCGGCATTCTTTCAGACCTCAATTGCGACCCCACCACCATCGCCGCCGCGTTTTTGCACGATGTGGTCGAAGACACCGTCGGCACGCCTCGCCAGATCAGCATTGAGCAAGTGCAACGCGAGTTCGGCGCCGAGGTCGCCACGCTGGTAGACGGCGTCACCAAACTGGCTCATTTCGACAAGCTATCAAGCGACGACCTGGACGAAAACGTGCAAGCTTTGCGCAAAATGTTTATGGCCATGGTCGAAGACGTGCGCGTGGTCCTGATCAAGCTGGCCGACCGCATCCACAACATGCGCACCCTAAGCGCCTTGCCGGCCGAGCGCCAACAACAGATCGCGCGTGAAACAATAGAGATTTTCGCCCCGCTTGCCAACCGCCTGGGCATTTGGGAAATAAAGTGGGAACTGGAAGACCTGGCCTTTCGCCATCTTTACCCGGCAGACTATAAAGAAATTGCCAATTTGATCAAACAACGCCAGGCCGACCGCGAAACCCATGTGGCGCGCGTCATCAAGCGCCTCAAAGAACGGCTAGATTCCGAAGGCCTGGCGGCCGAGGTCAGCGGCCGTCCCAAGCACATCTACAGCATCTACCGCAAAATGAAACGCAAAGGCGTATCGTTCGAGCAAATCTTTGACGTGCGCGGCGTGCGCATCATTGTCGAAGACGTGCCGCAATGCTACCATGTGCTGGGAACCGTCCACGGCATGTGGCAGCCCATCCCAGGCGAGTTTGACGATTATATTGCCACCCCCAAAGACAACATGTATCGCAGCCTCCACACGGCTGTGCTAGACGAAGATGGCACACCGCTCGAAGTGCAAATCCGCACGTATGACATGCACAAGACCGCCGAATACGGCATTGCCGCGCATTGGAAATACAAAGACGACGACCAGCACGAAAAACAATACGAGCACAAAATTGCCTGGCTGCGCTCGCTGATGGATTGGCGGCAAGAGGTGGTCAGCGCCGGCGAGTTTTTGGACGCGCTTAAAACCGATGTATTCCAAGACCGGGTCTATGCTTTTACGCCCAAGGGCAAACTCATAGACCTGCCCGCCGGCAGCACCCCGATTGATTTTGCCTACAACGTTCACAGTTCGGTGGGCGATCGCTGCCGGGGCGCAAAGGTAAACGGCAATTTGGTCACGCTAGATTACCAGCTCAAAACCGGCGACCAGGTAGATATTCTCACCTCCAAGCGCGGCGGCCCCAGCCGCGACTGGCTCAACCCCCACCTGGGTTATCTCAAAACGCAGCGCGCCCGCACCAAAATCAGACAATGGTTCAAGCGCCAAGACCGCCAGCAAAATATCGCCGACGGGCACACCGTGCTAGACAAAGAAGTCAAGCGCTTGGACGCCGACATCAAGTACGAAGATATTGCCAAGCTGTTTGGCTTTGACGAGCTCGATGACTTTCTGGCCGCTATCGGCCAGGGCGACATCAGCACCCAGCAAATTGCCACCAAGGTCATTGAAGCCGAGCGATCCCAAAATCCAGATACAGACCCTGGCGTGCCCTTTATCCCGCCTGTGCCAAAAATATCTACCGGGGCGCTTTCGGTGATGGGCACCGGCGGGCTGCTGTCTCACTATGGCCTCTGCTGCAATCCCTTGCCAGGCGACGAGATCATTGGCTATGTTACACGCGGGCGCGGCGTAACCATCCACAAACAAGACTGCCCCAACATTTTGCGCACGCGCGAACACGAACGCCTGATTGACGTTAATTGGGGCGCAGCCGAACAGACCTACCCGGTGATGATAGAAATCACCGCCTATGACCGCAGCGGGCTGCTGCGCGATTTTGGCACCGTGGTGGCCAACCAAAAAGTATCGATGAGCAGCGTGAGCACCTCTACCCAAAAGAACATTACGACCATCTATGCCACCTTGCAGGTTTCCAGCATCGCGCAATTATCGCGCGTGCTGACCAAGCTGGGGCAATTGCGCAACGTGCTACAAGCCCGCCGCAAGACCGATTAGACAAAACCGTAAGCGGGCATCCCTATGCCCGCTGCTCTAAGGAGAACACAATGTCCAAATACACTTTTCCAACCCATTGCCCAACGTGCAATCAATCCATCGAGGTCAATATTGACGAATGTCCTCACTGCAAACAATCCTTGTGCGTCGAGTGCGGCATGGCTATTTCGCCCAACGACGAAGTGTGCCCGCGCTGCGGGACAGTGTGGGAACTGATCTGCCCAATGTGCGAAGCCCCGGTATCACCCGCCGATACCGTGTGTCCCAATTGCGGCGCGGCCCTGCACGACGAAATCCCCTGCCCGCACTGCCTGGCCCAGGTGCGCCTGGATGAGATGACATGCCCCGCTTGCGGCCAAGATCATTGCCCCAATTGCGGCAAAGCCCTGCCCGCCGATGCGCTGAGCTGCCCCGCGTGCAACGAGGCATTTGTGCTCACCTGCCCCAATTGCGAGGCCGAAATTGAGCCAGGCGCGGAGGCTTGCCCGGCGTGCGGCGCCAGCTTGGCCGAAACCGTCTCGCCCGATGCGCTGGCCGGCCAACAACATTGCCCGCGCTGCGACGCCCTGTACTATCCCGAAGATGGGCTGTGCACCAATTGCAACACCCTCATCTGTCCGCGCTGCCGCCATGCCTGCGATCCAGATAGCTCTACCTGCCCCAATTGCCAGCTAACGCTCCAATTCACCTGCCCAGAGTGCGGCCAAGAGCTGTTGGCCAGCGCCAGTCTGTGCCCCAGTTGCAGCCGTCAATTTGCGCGGCACTGCCCCGCCTGCGGTGAGGCCATTTACGGCGCGCCGGCTGAATGCCCGGCTTGCCATCACACATTGCCGGTTCAAAAACAAGCGGCCGATCAAGCGCCCATCATTGCGCTGCCCACACTGCTGGCAGAAAAAGCCGCGCGGCAGACCGCCGCCCCCAAATACATCAACTGCGCCGAATGTGACACTCGCTTTGATGCGCGGGCTGGGGCATGTCCCAAATGCGGGCAACTGGTATGCCCGGCCTGCGGGGCGCTGGTGTTTGAAGACGAGGCGGCCTGCTCACAGTGCGGGCGCGCGGTGGCCGCCATCTGCCCGCGCTGCGGCAAGCGCAACCC
>JBGSMF010000210.1:0-12744 GCA_041740315.1 Thermoflexales bacterium | reverse complement strand
CCACCGAGAGGCCGGCGGGAAGTGTGTCAGTCAGGTAGACATTCACGGCCAGCATGTTGCCAGCGTTCCAGTAATTGATCTTGTAGACCAGTTGGTTGCCCAGGTCAACTTCTGCGGGACCTTGTTTGGTCACCCGCAAGGTGCCCCCCTCGGTGACCACCTGGGTTGCCAAGAGTGTCTCCGTCACCAATCGCTGCCGGGCGTCTACTAGCGCCGTATTGGTAATTATTCCTGCATAGGAAGGAGCCGTGGTCGTAATGACGACTATTCGGGCTTCTGTTGGATCCAGCTTGCCCAGCGACCACCGTAGTAAAGGCAAGGTCGCTAGGGTTGGCGCTAGAGAATCGCTGTTCAGCGGCAGCCCGGTGGGTAAAATATCTATCAGTGTCGCATCGTCCACTGGAATAGAGCTGGTATTTCGAGTGCGGAGAGTGTAAACTAGGGGGGTATTGACCAATGCCGCCGAGTATCCCAGTTTTGTCAGTTTTAATGAGGTGGAGGGTTGCTCTACGCTTTTTGCCAAGGAAGACAGAGTGGGCGTGACACAATCGGCTTGCACGAGCGCGTGGTTGTAGAGGCCATCGTACCCTTCCAGCACTCGCACTCTTATGGTCACCTGCTGGGTATTCTGTGGCGCTCCGATAGAGGAGGTGATAGAGGGCGCGGTAAAGAGCAGCGCCCCATTATTGTAGGACGCCGGCGGAGGATTGGATGACACGAATTGAACGCCGGCCGGCATAAAGTCGTACAACCGCACATTGTAGGCCTGGCTTCCCATCCGGGTATTGGAGTAGGTGAGGGTATACACGATTTCATCGCCTGATTGGGGAGAAGCTGTGTCAACTGTCTTGACCAGGCTGAAAACAGGGTCGCCGAGGGGACTGATGAACGTTGTGTCCATCAATCCTTCCAATGCATTTGATTGCTGAATAGCTAGCAATTTGGCCGAGACCAGTCCTAATACAACCACGTAGATCAATATGAAAACGATTTTAACCTTGGTATTGCGAAACATTGACCCTCCTTTGTATCTTATGCATAACCATGCCTGATGCCATCTAGTATACACCGATTTGGCCGCAACATTAAATGGGCTGCCAGCGCGCCAACCGCCTCTTGACAACTCGCGCAAATCGAGCTATAGTTATACCAACTGGTCAGACCACTTACCAGTTAGCCATTATTCGGGAGGCAAACATGACCCCTGGTTCCAAAACCCATAACTGGTCGGCGCCGCAGCGCCCAGCCGTGTATGCTGAACAAGCCCTGGTGACAGCCATTTTGGACGGTATTTATCCCCCCAGCTCATTGCTGCCCGGCGAACGCGAGCTGGCAGCCCAACTGGGCGTGACCCGCCCCACCTTGCGCGAGGTGCTGCAACGCCTGGAGCGCGACGGTTGGCTGACTATTCAGCAAGGGAAATCTACCTGCGTTAACAACATCTGGACGGCCGGCGGGTTGAACGCTCTAAGCGCGCTGGTGCGCTACAACAAGCTCCCAGCCAACTTTGTGTCTAATCTGCTAGAGATCAGGTTGGCGATGGCGCCTGCCTATACTCGAGCGGCGATTGAACGCTCGGCCCCAAGCATTGTGGCCTGCCTGGATAATATCGCCCTTGAAGATACTCCCCCCGCCTTTGCCGCTTTTGATTGGACGCTGCACCACACCCTGACGATAGCTTCGGGTAATCCGGTTTACACACTGATCCTCAATGGCTTTGCAGGATTTTACGAGCAGATGGCCTGCCTGTATTTTGAGCAAGCCCAGGCGCGGGCCGCATCGCGCGCATTTTATGCTGCGCTGTTGGCAGCCGCCCGCCGGGGCAAGGCCGCCCAGGCCGAACAAATTACGCGCAAGGTCATGCAGCAAAGCATCAAGCTGTGGCAACAGGCCAGCAAAACAACAAGGAGTTGAGACATGAGACGATGGAACGGTTGGGGCGATGACACCATCACATATCCCATGCCCGCTTCGGCAGCTCGCTTTTTAAAAGCGCTGGTTGGCCCGGGCCAGCCGCCATGTGATGCTACATTAGAAAAAGTGGCGGCGCGAGTGCCCTCCTCCAGGCTGCCGGTCCACCCGTTGATTGTGGATGCGCCGGTTGACCGGGTGCGCCACGCGCGCGGCCAGAGCCTACCCGATTGGATTGCCCTACGCAGCGGCGACATTGCCGCCTTTCCCGACGGGGTAGCCTATCCCACCACTGCCGAACAGGTGCGCGAGTTGATTGCCTATGCCCAGGCAGCCAACGTTCGGATCATTCCCTATGGCGGAGGGACGAGCGTGGTTGGGCATATCAACCCTCTCCCCGGCAACACACCAACGCTCACTATCAATCTGGGACGGATGAACCGCCTGCTTCACTTTGACCCAACCAGCCTGCTGGCAACTTGCGGCGTGGGCATCACCGGGCCTGACCTTGAAGCCCAACTGCGGGCGCGGGGCTGCACACTGGGTCACTTTCCGCAATCGTTCGAACTCTCCACGCTTGGGGGGTGGATTGCCACGCGCTCTAGCGGGCAGCAATCCTTGGGCTATGGGCGCATTGAAAAGCTGTTTGCCGGGGGACGCTTGGAAGCGCCCGCCGGCAGGCTAGAATTGCCGCCCTTTCCCGCCTCGGCGGCCGGGCCAGACTTGCGAGAGATGGTGTTAGGGTCGGAAGGCAGGCTGGGCATTCTCACCGAGGCAACCATTCGCGTGACGCCGCTGCCAGAGCGAGAAGAATTTCACGCCGTGTTCTTGCCCGATTTTGAGCAGGGCCAGGCCGCCGCGCGGCAGATCTTGCAGACCAGGCTGCCGCTCTCAATGCTGCGCCTGAGCACCGCCGCCGAAACAGAGACCACGCTGGCGCTGGCCGGCCACGAAATGCTCATCGGCGCGCTGGAACGCTTGTTGGCGGTTAGGGGACTAAAGGCCGGCAAGTGCATGCTGCTGATGGGGTTCACCGGCCGCCAGACCATTGTTAGACTTGCCCGCAAAGAAGCAGTGAGCATGGCCGCCAAGCACGGCGGTATCCACGTGGGACGCGTGTTTGGTAACCAGTGGCACAAGAGCCGCTTTCGCACACCCTACCTGCGCAACACGCTATGGGAAATGGGTTATGCCCTCGACACATTGGAAACCGCCACCGATTGGGACAATGTTCTCAAGATGATTGACGCCATTGAGGCCGCCTTGCGCAATGGCCTGCAGGACATTGGCGAGCGAGTGCATGTGTTCACCCATCTATCGCATCTCTATCCTTACGGCTCCGGCCTCTATACTACCTACCTTTACCGCCTAGCCGCTACACCTCAAGAAACGCTGCGCCGCTGGCAAACGCTCAAGGCCGCCGCCAGCCAGATCATCGTCGCCAACGGCGGCACCATCAGCCATCAACACGGCGTGGGCACCGATCATCTGCCCTACCTGCCGGCAGAAAAAGGCGAATTGGGACTGGCCGCCATTGGCGACCTGTGCAGGCGATTCGATCCAAGCGGAATTATGAATCCAGGCAAGCTTGTCTAGCGGAGCACGGACTATGTGGACACAAAACTGGCGAGATAAGGTCTGGGATCAACTTGATCAACCCTGGGACATTATCATCATCGGCGGCGGCATTACGGGCGCAGGCATATTGCGAGAGGCAGCGCGGCTTGGCCTGCGAGCATTGCTGGTGGAGCAGCGTGATTTTGGGTGGGGCACCTCCAGCCGCTCCTCAAAGCTGGTGCACGGCGGGCTGCGCTACCTGAAAGAAGGCAAAGTCGGGCTGACGATGGCTTCTGTCAAGGAACGAGAGCGACTGTTGGAAGAAGGCCCCGGGTTAATTGACCCGCTGGGATTTTTGTTAGCCACCTACAAGGGTGATCAGCCCGGGCGCTGGACCTACCAGGCGGGGCTATCTATTTATGATCTGTTGGCTTTGCAATGGAGCCACCGCTACTATAGCACGCGCGATTTTGAAATGCTGGCGCCGCACATTAGCCGCGAGGGGCTGAGCGGCGGTTTGCGCTATGGCGATGCCCAAACCGACGATGCCCGCCTGGTGCTGCGCGTCATCCGCGAAGCCGTGGCAGGCGGCGGACTGGCGCTCAACTATGCTACGGCCCAAGAATTGCTATTCGATGCTGAGCACGTGGCAGGGATTCAACTGTGCGACAACGAGCAAAATCGCACGACCAGCCTCCATGCCCAGGTGGTTATCAACGCCACCGGCGCGTGGGCCGACCACTTGCGCGGCCAGGCAGGAGGCGCAGCGCGCCTCCGTCCACTGCGGGGCAGCCACTTGCTTTTCCCGGCCTGGCGGCTGCCCGTGGCGCAGGCCATCAGTTTTTTGCATCCCATTGATCGCCGGCCGGTGTTTATCTTTCCGTGGGAAGGCATTACGCTGGTTGGCACAACCGATGTTGACCACCACCGGCCATTGAACGATGAGCCGGGCATCAGCGCCCAAGAAGTGGCTTATCTAATGGCGGCGGTGCAGGCCGAGTTCCCCTCGCTAAACCTGACACTCGACGACATTGTGAGCACCTTTGCAGGCGTGCGGCCTGTAATCGGCACCGGCAAAGCCGATCCTTCCAAAGAATCGCGTGACCACGTGGTATGGGAAGAAAATGGGCTGCTCACTGTGACCGGCGGCAAATTGACAACCTTTCGGCTCATTGCGCTGGATGCACTCAAGGCCGTGCGCCATCGCTTGCCCGCTATGCCCAAGCCAGATGACAAAGTGCCAGTGCTGGATGCCATCAACGTAGAACTGCCCGGCGCAGAGCATTTGGACGAGGCCATGCGCCGCCGCCTGTTGGGGCGTTATGGCGCAGATGCGCCCAAGCTGGTAGCCGCCGCGCAGCCAGGTGAACTAGAGTTGATCGCCGGCACGTACAGCTTGTGGGCCGAGTTGCGCTGGGCCGCCCGCGCCGAAGGGGTGATTCACCTGGATGATCTGCTGCTTCGCCGGGTGCGTCTGGGTCTGCTGCTGCCCCAAAGCGGCTTGGGCCTCATGCCGGCCATCCGGGCCATTTGCCAGCCAGAGTTGGGCTGGAGCGACACGCGCTGGGAAGCGGAACAAGCCGCCTACCTGGATTTGTGCCGCAAGCATTATGCGCTGCCAGACAAGGCCACTATTCCCGATTGGAAAGCCATGCTGGCCGACGCGCTGGCAAAACGCCGCGCTCAATCTTTGCGCCAGGGGCGCAAACTGGTGAGGCAGTTGATTTTGATCAGCGTGGGGTTGAGCCTGGTTGCAGCGCTGCTGGCGCGCTGGTGGAAGCGCAAACAAAGCAGATCATGATTTGTGGCTGCAACAACTTGATGTTCTA
Organism: Thermoflexales bacterium; assembly: GCA_041740315.1. Classification (GTDB taxonomy): domain Bacteria; phylum Chloroflexota; class Anaerolineae; order Fen-1058; family Fen-1058; genus JBGSMF01. Next base: position 7,447 of record JBGSMF010000210.1, on the reverse strand, counting down.
GCGGCTTTGTAGTTTAATTGGGACAGTTGACTCTCGACACATAACGCTCTGGCGCCCAACTTATTCCGAGGAAAACTGAGATGCTATCAACTTGCAAGCAACTGATTTCACTTGCTCTGACGGCGCTAGTGCTCGCTGGCTGCGCTTCGCCATCGTCCACCCCTATCGCCCTATCGGCCGCAACAGAAACCCGCCTCCCTGAACCTACTTTTACGGCAACAATTGAACCATCCCCTACCCCCCCACCCAGCCCAACTGCAACCGCTACCACTCCACCAACCAGCACCCCGCCAGCCACTGCCACTCCACAGCCTCCCACCCCAACCCCACACCCCCCTACTGCGACGCCGCGCCCTCCCACCGCCACTCGAAAACCCACACCGGTCTGGACACCTACTCTCAAGGCTACTATTCCACCATCCCCTTCAGCAGGTAAAGCCATAGCTCCAGGAGAGCACCCGCAAAACGGCAAGTGCGCCTCCTACGACATTTGGGGAACAGACACGCACGCTCAAATTAACTGGTGCATAGTCTCGGTGTTTGTAAAAGAGGAAACTGGCAACCTGGAATTTGTTTCCACATGGACCGCTACCATATTAGCAGGAGAACAGGTTAGAAAACGCACTGATGAGAACAACACAAACATGTACTTGGTAGACAATCTGGGCAACCGCTATGATCATATTGTGACCAATGGCGCCGCCAAGCTTGGCGGCACTGTTCGTGCAGGCCCGCCCGTTACGCTAGACGGCGTTTTTGTCTTTCTACCCGCACAGCCAGGCGCTTTTATCTTTACCTTTTACGATGACGATCAAAAAGTATCTATTCCAAATATCAACCTGGGCACGCCCCCCCAATGATGGAAAATTTGTATTCAACAATCTCTTGTTCATCAACTAGGCATCCAAGACAGTGACAAACCAGTGTATTCTCGCCCTCGATAATGGCACACAAGGCATGCGCGCCTTGTTGTTCGACCTACATGGCAATCTGCTCGCCAGGAGTCGCGTGCCGCTAGAGCCGTACTTTTCAGATCACCCCGGCTGGGCCGAGCAGCGCCCCGAGTATTACTGGCAATCGCTCTGCCAGGCCTGCCAGCAGCTTTGGCAGCAAACGGATGTGCCCAAAGAAACCATTGCCGGTGTAACGCTAACTACCCAACGCTCCACCCTCATCAACCTGGACAAGGACGGCAATCCGTTGCGCCCGGCGATGGTGTGGCTAGACCAACGCCGCACGCTGGGGCAAAAACCGGTGAGCGGTTGGTGGGGGCTGGCCTTCAAACTGGCCGGGATGAGCGAAACGGTGGCCTATCTGCAAGCCGAGGCCGAAGCCAACTGGATTCGCATCCACCAGCCCGAAATCTGGCGGCAAACACACAAATATCTTTTTCTCTCCGGCTATCTGACCCACAAGCTCACCCATCGCTTTGCCGATTCGGTGGGTTGCCAGGTAGGCTATGTGCCGTTCGATTATAAAAAGCTGACCTGGGCTGCCAAGTGGGATTGGAAATGGCAAGCTGTGCCCATGGACCCGGCGATACTGCCAGAACTTGTGCCGCCAAGCGGGCTGCTGGGCGAAATCACCCCACAGGCCAGCGAAGCAAGCGGCATTCCGGCGGGCTTGCCGCTCATCGCTGCCGCCGCCGACAAAGCGTGCGAGGTCATTGGCGCAGGCTGCCTCGAACCGCACATTGGCTGCCTGAGCTATGGCACTACCGCCACCATCAATACCACCCACACCAAGTATATAGAGGTTATTCCACTCATACCGCCCTACCCTGCCGCCGTGCCCGGCGCGTACAGCCTGGAAATCCAAATCTATCGCGGCTACTGGATGGTGAGCTGGTTCAAGCAAGAGTTTGGCCTCCGAGAGCAGCGCATCGCCGACGAACGTGGCATCGAGCCAGAGGCGCTCTTTGACGAACTTGTCAGACAAGTGCCCCCAGGCTCGATGGGCCTGATGCTTCAGCCTTACTGGTCACCTGGGCTAAAGGTGCCCGGCCCAGAAGCCAAAGGGGCCATCATCGGCTTTGGCGATGTGCACACGCGGGCGCACGTTTACCGCGCGATTTTGGAGGGGCTGGCCTATGCCCTGCTTGACGGCAAAGAGCGCACCGAGCAGCGCAGCGGCATCCCCATCACCGCGCTGCGCGTGACGGGGGGCGGCTCGCAAAGTGACGCGGCGATGCAACTGACGGCCGACATCTTTGGCCTGCCAACAGCCCGGCCGCACATTTACGAAACAACGGGCCTGGGCGCGGCGATTGACGCGGCGGTGGGACTGCGCCTGCACCCCAGTTTTGACGCCGCCGTGCAGCAGATGACGCGCGTTGGACAGCGTTTTGAGCCAGACCCAAGCGCGCGCGAAATCTATGAAGGGCTGTATCAGCGCGTCTATCGCAAGATGTATGACAAGTTGAGGCCATTGTACGAAGAGATCAGAGAGATTACGGGTTACCCCAGCAAGGTATAAAAGCAACAGCCCAGGCTGTATTGACCTGGGCTGTTTACTTCGAGCCGAGAGCATTTACCACCCATGGTTGGGTGGGATGATGATCCACAAGATTAGATAGGGAACCAGCCCCGGCAAACCACCCGGTACCATCAAAATCAAGAAAAGTAAGCGGAACCAGAACGGCGCAATGCCAAAAAACTCGCCCAGGCCACCGCACACGCCTCCCACAATTCCCCTTTGCCGTCGCAGTTTGTTGCCAGACATTTTGCCACCTCCTACCCTTAATACGGCAAAAGGCTCTATAGGGTTTCAGCGGCACCGCAGGGTTTCAGCGGCACTAGCTCCACGCTATCCACTCGCCTTGCTCGTTCATCACGCGCGCAGCGCCGCTGGCATCCCACACAATCAAGCGGCCCTCACGCATAATGATGGCCGCGCGCGTGCGGGCAATCTTTTCATCCTCGGCGGTGGCATCTAGCCCCCAGGCGGCATAGATCTGCCCATTCGTGCGGCTGATAGTGCGCTTGTCTCTAAAACCCATTTGGGCTGCAATTTGCTCGTTGGTCAGCCCTTGCGCCAGCAGGTGGGCCACCGCCTGCTCATTGGGTTCAAGCAAGGCCATGGGCGAATGTTCATCTTTGTGGCGCACTTGTTGCACGCGCGATTCGATTTCCGGGTCAATAAAGCTGCGCCCCGCCACGGCATCTCGCAGCAGCGGCGCAATCATCTGCGGCAGCAAATAGTTGGACTTGCGCACATAAGCATAGTGGCTGAGGATACCCGAGCGGCAAAAATCGCGATAATAGGCGTCGTCATCTTGGATGGAATAAAACACCACCGGCATACGCGGAAATTCGCGCCGGATGGCCACCGCCGCATCGATGCCGTTCATCTGCCCGGCCAATTGCACATCCATCAAAATCACAGCGGGCGGCTGTTCCAGGCAATAGGCCAACGCCTCTTCGCCGCTGGCGCAAGCATAGACAACGCGCACCTGGCCGGTCGCTTCTAACCCCGATTTGAGCGCCGGGCGCAATTTTTCGTTATCTTCGACAAGCAGCAGATTGAGCATAAATCACCACCTACATCCTCTACAGGATAGCCCAAGCCTGCCAAAGCGTCAAGCACCTGAGTGCTTGATGCAAGCGGTGACCACTCGTTTGGAGTTTTATTGATGTTGATTTGGAGGTTCGATCACTACCTTTGTGTTATTATGTGAGCACAAGTAGCCATTCACAAATCTGTGGATAAATTCATTTTTGAAGAAAGGTATAACCATGCACAGAAAAATAACGATTTGCCTTTTGTTAGCCGTTCTGAGCGCGTCATTTTTGCCTGGCGCCATTTTCAATGCAATGGCCCAAGACGAATTGACCGCCGAGGTCGTTTTCACGGTCCCGGTGGGCGAAAGTGGTTTACTCTATGCGGACTATGACAGGCCAGAAATGCTGGCCTGGGGGCCATCGGCGCTAGCAGTGGGCCAAGATGGGACATTTTGGATTGCGGATGCAGTTGGGAACCGGCTGCGCCAGTACCAACGAGACGGCAAGTTGCTCAAGACGATTGATACAGCCAAGTACGCGCAAGGGTTGAGCGACATCAGCGTGGGCAAGGATGGCATCTTTGTGCTCGATATGGCGGCGATCAATCCGATGGTGTGGCATTTCGATTTTGAGGGCGCGGTGTTGGGCAGCTATGAATCGCCGGTAACTTTGGCGGATGGGTTGAGCGGGATTGCCTACACGCCAGAAGGCGGGTTATTCCTGGAACAAGAAGGGGGCCTGCGACTGAGGCAGTTGGTGAACCCGACGGGCGAGTTGACAGACCGTGCTGTGGAGGGCTATCCCTACAACGGCAAGCTGTACCAGGCCGCGCCGGCTGATCTGCGCTCAGAAAACTCGCGGCAGGGCAGACTGCAAGTTGGGGATGTACGCATCATAGTGACAACGAAAAATCAACTGGCTGGCTTGCGGATTCTGGATGTGAATTCAGAGGGCGATTTTGACGCAATCGTGGACGAACTGGTCAGCACGCCAATGGCGCACATTGACCAGAGGGTGCATCGCTACGACGCAGAGGGGAAGCAAATAGGCGTCGCCCGCGTCCCCCTGGCAGGCCAAGTTACGCACATGGAGAATGGTCTTGCCGTTGGGCCGGATGGCGCAGTCTATGCGCTAGTGACTCGGGCGAAGCAAGTACAAGTGCACCGCTTGATTTTTCGAGAGACATTAGACTCTATATTGCCAGAGCTTTCTCCCGCAGCGTCAGAAGAAAAGCTAGCAGCAAGGCCAGAAGCTTGCCTGAGCCGGGACACCATCATAAGCACGGCCAATGGCTACAAGAACAACTCTAAATATTTGAACTCGACAAACATCAGCGGAAGTTGCTCTGGGCGGACGAAACCGCGCTACCTGGGCAGTGCAGGCACATATACCAGCGTTCCCTACGATTGGGGGGGATGGGATACCGTGGCGAATTTCAACAGCTTGATGAGTTCCAACTACCAGGCGGGAGATATCAACACGGCCGCGTCTGAATCTTGCTCGCGAGGCGTGGATTGTTCGGGCTTTGTCACCCGAGCGTGGGGGCGGACGGATAAGAAATACGGCACGGCCACCTTGTCCGAGATCTCCACCCTGTTAGGCTCGACCAGCCAGTTGCTCAAAGGCGACATTATGAACAAGTCGGGCAGCCACGTGCGCTTGTTCTCCTCATTCTCTGGGAGCGGCGCTTACTATTACGAGTCCACTACAGGCGGCTACGACCGGGTGATCTATCGCTGGCTAGCCTGGACTTCAAACAGCGGCTATGTTCCCCGGCGTTACGTGAACGCGTGCGGCACTACACCCCCACCCGCGCCGACTTGTTGGCCAACCCACAGCACCAGCACCAATAGCACAGGCCCAAATGTGTATGCGATACAGTACCTGCTGCGGAGGCAAGGGCAATCGCTGACGATAGATGGCAGCTATGGCCCGCAAACGAAAACCGCCGTGCAGAACGTCCAATCATCACATGGGCTGACGGTTGATGGCGTGGTGGGACCGAATACGTGGCAGCAAGCCTTGATCTTGACGCTTTCTGAGGGAGCTGTGAATGATGGAGTGCGGGCAGTGCAATATTTGCTCAAGAACAAGTTCGGCTACAGCCTGACTGTAGATGGCGATTTTGGGCCGGCAACTGAATCGGCGGTGAAAAGCTTCCAGACAGCGCGCGGGCTGGAAGCAGATGGGGTCGTTGGCCCTTATACCTGGTCGGCGCTGGTGTGTAATCCCTAGAGCCGGACAAAGAAACAAATTTCTCAAAACCCCGCAACGGGCGCTTCCAGCTGCGGGGTTTTTGTGTATCGGTATTTGCTTACGCCTGCGCTTTCAGCCTCTTGTATATTTCATAATCTGTTGCCGTATTTTGCTTTGAAAAGGGTAGAATGGTCAATTCCCACCCGATGCTTTTCATGTCTTTGGTAACATCAAGAACAAAAATTGTGTTTCCTGTCCGCGCATTTTCCTCTCGCGCTTCTCTGATAAAGTCATTGACCTTGAGCACAAGTTGTTCGAGTATGTTGTCTATACCGTCGGGGATTTGCTTGAGAGCTTGATCCGCTTCTGTCGTGCTTTCCCAACACCAAATCCACCTATACCAAGCTTCCCCGTTATACAGTCCAAAATTAACAGGCGCAATGCCCTCAAACCCTACCACATAAAATTCCTGTTGACTTTGCCTATCTTCAAAATAGGCATCCTCGAATAACAAGCCATTGAACTTGACACAAATCGCTACAGATTGGGCGGCTTTTAAAGGAATGATTTCAATCCCACCATTTTGTGTTTTTCTCACTATTGCTGATGGCGACATCCTGTCTTATCCTAACCCGGCCAAGCCGGAACCAAACAGGGGGGCATTTTTACCACCAAGTACACCAACCTGTCTGCCGCCAGGTAGAGGGACACAAAGGCTCCATCTAGAGTTTTCCTTCGTGTTCCTTTGTGACACCTGCCCCCACCGTAGGCAGGGGGTTCGTGGTGAATTTTCTTTGCCGGAAAAGCAAAGATTTGACTGACAAGATACTATAGAGTAGGGGTTTCGGATATCCCCCAATTTTTCTACTGACCCATTGTGGTGTAAGCGCCCAGCGTCAACTCGACAATCTCTGGTGGGCAGAGGAAACGCACACGGGGCGCTACCCAGCCTTCCATTCCAATTCCACGGCTGACATACAACCGGGTAGAGCCTACCTGGTACAGGCCGCTCTCGTAGCGTTTGCCATAACGAGAGGAGGTAAAAAGCGCGCCAAACCAGGGCAAGCGGATTTGCCCACCGTGGGTGTGCCCGGCCAGGTACAGGCCGATTTTCAATTCCGAGGCTGTATCAATCAGGTCGGGCGTGTGATACATCAAAATGGCCGGCGCGCCGGGCGGCAATTGGGCCGCCAGCGCGCGCAAGCTCTGGCGGTCACGCTCCAGCCCAAGGTTGGCCACACCGAGCAGGTAAAGCGGCTGCCCACCCAGGTCTAGCTGCGCCACCTCGTCGTGCAGCACAGTGATATTGTCCAGACGAGCAAACAGCGCTTCCATTGCGTCACTTGAATCCACAATCGGCGTGCCGGGGATGGCATAAACGCCATAGGGGGCGCGCAACTCACGCAGCACATCGCGCGCAGCCTGGCGCGCCGTTGGGTCGTCCACATAGGACAAATTCAGGTAATCGCCCGTCATTAAAATCAGATCGGGCTGCAAGCGATTGACGGTTTCCAGCATGGCTTCTTCGCGCGCCGTAATTCGCTCGATGTGCAAATCGGAAAGGTGCACAATGCGGATTGGGGGCGCTGCCCAAGCAAGCTGCACGGGCGTCACGCTCAGCGCAAAAGGCTCGATATACAAGCCATACACCTCGCAGGCTAGAATGGCGACATTGAGCGCCAGCGCCGCGCTCACGCCCAAGCCTGCGCCGATAAAGTTGCGACGCCGGGCCACTGTGACAACCAAACCCA
>JBGSMF010000209.1:0-4689 GCA_041740315.1 Thermoflexales bacterium | reverse complement strand
GCTTGCCTGCGCGCGCATCGGCGATCACCTGCGCCCACAGAAACTCGGCATCGCCAATGTAGAGCGAATCGGCGTGTTGGGCCACTTCTGCGGGCAGCAGGCTGGCGTGCATGCCGCCCATGACCACCGGCACGCCGCGCTGCCGAAAGTGGGCACTAATCTCATAAGCGCGGCGGGCGGTATAAGTCTCTACCGTGATGGCCACCAGGTCGGTCGGCTCGTCATAGGGGATAGATTCCATCCGATCGTCGTACAGCGTAACCTCGACATCGGGCGGGGTAAGGCCTGCCAAAACGCCCAGTTGTAGCGGCTCCATGCGCGCCTCGTCTACAAACAAGCTGTGCTCCAGGCGGCCAATATTGGGTTTGATGAGGGTGAGCTTCATAAGCGCGCCACATCCTTCAACTGCTCCGCGTCCAGGCCGCACTCTAACAAAGGCACACCCTCAATTTTGCGATAGCCCACAATCGGCCGCTTGTAAACTGGGCCGCCTTGCCACATAAATTCAAAGCGCGGGACGCTGACCGGCAAAACCTTGGCCAGTTCGGGCAACAACAAGGCTTCCTTTTCATATTGGGCGTCCGTTTCGGGCCAGCGTGGGAACCTGAAAACATATACGCCATTGATCTCTAGGACAAAACTGCTCCAGCCATCCAGGATAGGCTCGAAGGTATTTATACAGAGTTGCGGAAAACATTCTTCCAAGATGTGTTTGTACGCTTCTACATTCATACCTTTCCCTTTTTGAACCGGGTGGGATAGCTTGGCCATGTCACATTAACTGCACCCTTCGACTGCGCAGCCTGAGCGGAACTGCATCCTGAGCGCAGTCGAAGGAGCGCGGTGCTCCGCTCGGGCTGCTTTCCCGTTAAACCCAGGAGAGTCTTTTTAGCTGTTGGGCATGGTTTGATTGTAAAACACCCCCCAGTCAATGGCTTGCATCATCAACACTCCTCCCAACACCGCAATCAACCCCGCCACAAGGAACAAAGTACGGCTTTCGTTCAAAAATTCTTCCACCCCTTCGCGGCGCACGGCCATTTCTAGCGCGCCCAATTGCTTGCCGCCCTCGCCTTGCCGCAAGGGGGTGGAAATGACCCACACGCGCTCGCCGCGCCACAGCGCCTCTGTAGCGCTCGTGTCTGCCGGCACGGGCGCAGTCTCCTCAACCAGCGCCAACTGGTCAGACAGCACGATTTCGCCCTTGTTGTTTACCAACGCCACGTAAGCAATATCTCTGCCGCGCGCGTCGTCGGCCAATGTTTGCAGCCGCTCCAGGTCGAGCGATTGGCCGAGGTCCATCATCTCAAGGGGCGCTGGCGCGCGTCCCCGCAACAGGCTGGACAGGTTGATGCTGGGATTGTTGGAAACAGCGTGAGCCACCCACTCAACCTCGACGGCCAGGGTGTCTTTAAGCATGTCTTCCGCATGGTAGCGTTCGATGGGGATAGCAATCACTCCCAGCGCACCCACCATCGCCGCCATAATCGCCGCCAGCGCCGCCACCAGGCGCAGTCGCACAAGGAACCATGCCAGCCCGCGCCCCCACGAATGTTGAAAGAGCGAATGTTCCTGGCGGCCAGGCGGGGCCGAGTGGGCAACTTGCACGCCTGCGGCTAACGGCGCGCTGAGAACAAAGCTGGCCAGCGCGCCCAAAATCACCATCACCAGGCCCGCGCCGCCCAGCGCGCTCCATAACTGCGATTGCAAGCTCTGTATGTGCGGCGCTTCCATCGTCATGCGCACCGAGCCGACCACGTCGCCGTCTTTGTTGCGGACGGGAGCAGCGGCGTGGATGACCAGGCGGCCATTCTTGTCCTCGGAAAACGCGCTGGGCCGACCCATCGTCTTGAGCGGTGGGACGAGCTGCCCAATGTTTTTGGTATCCAAATTGATGAGCACAATGTTGTCCAAATCGGCCACCGTAAAATCTAGCATACCGCTTGCTTGCATTTCTTCTTTGAACGCCTTGGATTGCGACAGCGATTGGTCATTGCCAAAAGTTCGGTTGGCGCGTAGCGCATTCCAATCGAGGTTGTGGATATTTTTGGGCAACGCCAGCTCGATCATCCCCGCGTTCAACGTGACCATCTGGCGCGTGATGTCAAACATCTTGCGCTCAAAATAGCGGCGGTCGTGCTCAGCGGCGGCGGCAATCGAGCCTACCAGCATCGCCGTCATCAAGAGGGCCGTGCCGAACGCAAAACGCTTTTGGAGGCCGCCCCGGGCTAGGGGATGATACGCGCTGCGCGCTGCATAGTGTGTGCGATGGCTTGCATCCAATGTTTCGATGGTACTGCCTTGCAAGACGGAACGAACCGCCGGCAGGGCCGCCAGGGCCGCCAGCGCCGGCGCGGCGATGATGCTTGCCAGCCCGTTGTATAGCGCACGCGGCACAATCACTGCCACGGCTTCCCACAACGGCAAATCCATCAATCCAAATGTGATGCCTCCATAAGCCAATGCAAAGATAGCGCCCAGGCCAAGCCCCGCCAGCGTTCCCACTGATGCGCCAATGAGGCCGGTCAGCGCCGCTTCGCCCATCACCACCAGCGTTATCTGCCGCCGGGTTGCCCCCACTGCGCGCAGCAGTCCCAGCTCGCGCCGCCGCTCAGCTACGCTCATCAGCATGGTGTTGATCATGCCCAGCGCCGCCGCCGCAAGCGCCAGCAGTATCAGCCCGTTGAAAATTTGCGCCAACTGGTCGCTGGTGTTGATGATTGAGGCGAGTTCATCTTGGGGCCTGGAAATAAAAGCCTTGTCGCCATAGCGAGCGTGAAGCGCGTCATAGTCGGCCTCTAAAGCGGCCACGTCTGCGCCGGGCAAAGGGCGCACGCTCAGGCCATCGGGCAATTTGCCGGCGGAGACAAAGGCATCCCGCGCGCCTGGGCCGATGATAGATAGCGGCGCGACCCCGCCAGAGCCAATCCCCGCCACGGTGCAGGTCACGGGGCCATCGCGCCCGGTCACGCTGAACGAGCCGCCTAGTTTAACCCGGTGGCGCGCGGCGACGGCGGGCGTAATCAGCACGCCGCACTTGCCTTTTAAAATGGGCAGCGCGGTTTGCCAATCGCCTTCGATCAAGGTATAGGTGTTAGCTTGCGGCAGGCCATCGGCGTCCATGACCAGCATTGAAGGCATGCCCGGCATCGGCGAGCTGAGCTCTGGCGCGGCAATTGTATAAAATTCGCCCACCCTAGCGCGGCCTCGCGCCAGCCGGTGCGCCTCGTCAACAATCTCTTGCTCAATCCCCGGCGCGTTGATGTCAAACGCGCTCAGTTGGGCCAAGCCCTCGGCGCGATTGAAGGTGTAAATGGTCCAGCCAGCCTCTTGCATCATATTTTCAGACAGGCGAGCAACCAGCACGTCATTGCCAAAAGAGATGGCGCCGGCGGTGCCTACCATCACCATCAGCCCGACGGCAAAAGTGAGGGCCGTGAGCGTCACACGCCCCGGCGCACGCGCCAGGTTATCGCACAACAAGCGTCCCACTGCCCCCAACGCGCGCAGGGGCACACGCAGCGCGCTGATCAGCCCTTTGACCAGCGCAGGCACAACCAGCCACATCCCCACCAGCCACGCGCCCCATAGCAGCAACAGCATGCCCCAATCCCACGGCGGGTGGCTGCCCGACCACTCGCCCGGCGGGGCGACAACGAGATAAGCCCACATGACCGCTAGCGTTATTCCGCCGACTATTTGGCGTGACGACCGACCCATGGCGATAGGTCTGCGGTCAGTGGCCTGCGGTCCGCTGCCCGTATCACGCAAGGCTGCCAGGGGGGCAACTCGCGCCGCGCGCCGCGCCGGAACCAGCGCCGAGAGCAACGAGATGCTCATTCCCATCACTATGGCCAGCACAACGCGAGCGGGGGCAATGCTGCTGCGGCCGGCCTGCAATCCAAACCACCGCATCGCTGCCAGGATCAGGTTGCCCAACAGTGGCCCGGCCAGCAATCCCAGCAGCGTGCCCAATCCGCCGGTGAACAAGGCCTCGGCCAACACCTGTTGCAAGACCTGGCGGCGTGTCATGCCCAGCGAGCGCAGCAGGCCAATTTGCTGCCGCTGCTGAGTGACCGTCATTGCAAAGGCGTTAAAGATCAAAAAGCCGGCGGCAATCAACATCATGACGCCCACAACATTAAAGACCACATCCGCGGTGGTGGACATGAACTCTAGTTTGCTTTCGCCGCTTGCCAACACGCTGCGCATTCCCGATTCAACTATGCCGGTGGACACAATGACGCCGCTCCCCAGGGCCACAGCCAGCGCACTAAAGAGGGTGCGGGCGCGATGTGCTTGCAAGTTGCGCCAGGCCAAGCCCCAAGCGCCCCATAACTTGGAGGGGGGAGGCGCTTTTTCCAATACTTGCCGCGCTTCCAGCGTTTCTACGACGCTTCCGCGCACAATCGAGCGAGCCGGCAGCCAGGCGGCCACAGCGCAAACAAACGGCGCGGCAATCAGGCCAACGAGGCCGGTGACAAGCGCCGGTTGAATCGAGCGCCCCGCCGCCGCCCACAAGTTCAAATCTGGCACACCCCAGGAATTGCCGCCGTACACGGTTGCCAGAATCACCGTCAACCCCAGCCCAGCCACCAGCCCCACCACGCCGCCCAACATGCCCATCAGAGCCGCTTCGCCGGTGACAATGGCAAGGGTTTGCCGGCGCGTCGCGCCGACCGCGCGCAG
>JBGSMF010000208.1:0-11963 GCA_041740315.1 Thermoflexales bacterium | reverse complement strand
GCGCAAGTTTGACAACTATTACACGTATATGCTGAGCGGCGAGTATCGTCGTCACTGGGGGCGTTTGCCGCCATTGTTGATCGTGGTGCCGAATGAGAGCCGGGCGCGCAAGGTGCGAATGGTGATTATTGAGCGGGCGCGGTGGAATCGGTGCGAGGTGTTGCCGGCGTGGATTGTGGTCAAAGATACGCTGGATGCGCGTGGGGCCGATGCGCCGATTTGGCGCAATGTGACACGCTGGCGCTTCGAGCATTGCTTTGAGGGGTTCAAGTCGCCGCCCGAATCGGCGCGGATGATGCTTGACCTTGGGGCCTTGAGCCGCAAGGTGAACAAGAAGCACAAGGCAGCCCAGACAAGGGCAAAGAACAAGGCCAAACGATTGAAGGAAAAGCAAGAGCAAATAGATCGTGTTCCGGCCGATTCTTCCGCTCAGTAAGGGATGACTGGCTTTCCCAGTTGCGCCAGGCTGCTGTAGTGACGTTGCAGCAGCTAACGAGAGATAGAAACACATAAAAATACTCTTTATGGTCTGACGAATTTTGGGGGCAATTCGTACTTGTTTTGCCCGCAAATGGGCCAAATCCGGCGAATCGGTTTTGAAAGTGAAACCCGCAATGGAATGTCACACCGTAACACCGGCTTGTCTTGTCAAATATTAAAAGGCTCTAGCCTCTCGATTGAGAAGCTAGAGCTTTTTTTGTCTCAACCCACGACGCTGTGTTCCACCTCTCAAATAAAAATAGTCTGTTTTGGACTATTCTAAAATAGACTTTATGATTGTACCTGAGAGACGCGCCTGATGCAAAAGTCACAGTTTTCCAAGAACTATACACTTTTCCTCGATCAACTTGTCGCTGCCAGGAAGCAAGCGGGGCTGACACAGGAACAGCTCGCTGAGCGACTTGGCGTCACTCAATCATTTGTGAGCAAGTGTGAGCGAGGAGAACGACGGCTCGACATTGTTGAACTCCGTGAATGGTGTCGTGCTCTGAATGTGTCTTTTGCTGCCTTTGTCACCAAATTTGACCGGATGGCCGATTAGACCATGAAAGCAATGCAACGCGCCTTCAGCCAAGTTCTTACGGCAGAACGTTTCAGCATGCGTAACCTGCACGGCCAGGTCTGGCCGCTAGTTGAAAAGCACTTCCGGCCAACGGCCCGTCTTTCAATTCTCGGCCAGAAGCTAGAGACCTATTACCGCAAGCTGGCCTATGCGCTTCTTCGCCACGTATTCTTGATTGAACTGGTCGTTCCCGAAATAACTACGACCAGGGTTCGCTGCCGCTGGTACGACCAACTCAAAGGCGATCCGCGCTGGTGCTCTTTTGACGAGTGTCTTGAAATAGCTGGGGATCTGGTGGCGGCTTTGGCTGACGGGTGGCTCGACAATCCACAGAATGCAGAGGCATTGGCGCTGACGTTCAACTATGAGATATTACCCTATGAAGCGCCGCTTGATTATCAAGTTCGTCCAGAAAATGCAGCAGCAAGAATTCACCGGCGTGGCAACTTGGTTTGGGTCTGTGACGACATTACTTTACGCACACTAAAGCTTCGCCAGTATTTGGCCAACCCTGAAACCAGCCCTGATGCAGAATTTTTCAAACAGGTCCTCGATGATAAAATAAAGGTCAAGACCTATCTAACCGACCGCGCCCTGACCGGCAACTATAAGACGAATCGAGAGAAGCGGTGGGAAACTCACCCGCGCTCAGTGCAGTTTGCCCTGCGACGCACTTGTATGGCGATTGAGCACGTGCTGATCACACAATTGTGCGCCTTTGAGGGCTTTCCACCAAATGCCCGCCAGTCGCTGCAGGCCCAAGGTATTCTTCCTGCACAAATAGAAACCTTCCATTGCCCCATCACATTGAACTCGATACCCTTTGCAACATTCCGCAAAGAATTGATGAATCCAACGCATGGCAAATCAAGTTTCCAGGTCGGTCACCTCAACCCGCTCAAGCTCGATGATCCCGCCAGCACAACCTCTGGTCACACCGCCGACAATATCAGTTGGATCTCGGAAGATGGGAATCGAATACAGGGGAGCTTGAGTCTCAAGGATGTTCACGCTTTGCTCAAACGTATTGCCGCAAACTATGAAGCCCAGGGCTGGGAATGATTTGAGGAATTTCCTGCTACTGCCGTAATGGCCTCTTTGGCCAGTCTTCTCGCTTCAATCCTCTGGTACACAGCCGCTTTGACGCTTTGCGTAATTTTTTCTCGGGTCTCTGCTGCTTTGGGGACGGGCAAAACAAGCTCGTTAATCCGATCACCCAGGCTATCAATAATATCCTGAGTGAATTGCTTTGATCGGATTTGTCGCTGGACGATAGGCGAGCTCAGTGCAGCCAGCAAAAGGAATGGGTTGATCCCTTGGCTGTTCTCGTGTACCCGAATCTTGTAAATGTGGCTCTGGTAAAGAATCTCTGTATCGTAATCGGTCACAATCGCGCAAGTTCCAATCAAATAAGTTCCATCCCGCACCATAAGCAAATCAAACGGTTGAACGTCTTGCTTTCGTCTGAGTGATTTGTATACCTCTTGGCTGACACAGTGCTTGGGGTCGGCCTTGAGTTCCCAATTGCTAATATCCGAAGTTCGGATAAATGGCACATCACCCATCCCATAAGCCAATTTGCCCACCTCATCGCCGGTTCCCAAGCTCAACACGCCTTCTTTGACAAGATCGCCGAATACAAGTAAATCGTGTGTTTCTCTCAAGTGGTCAAGCTCAGCCTCGAGCTGAGGATCATAGTACCGAGGGCAAAGCACGCTTGAGGAGATGGCCTTTTTGTCAATGGCAAAGCCCAATGCTGATGCTTCAAGATGATTGCCTTGCTGGAACTGACTTAGGTTGGCAGCGATGGCGGGTAAATCATTATTAGGAATAGATCGAGCGCGGGAATCTTGGCCGCACCATTTTGCTTCGGCCATAAACAGCCTGCCCGATTTCTTGGTGCCCTCGCTCGATTTTGTGGCGATGAGCAAGCACGTCTTGGTGTGAGTGCCGCCTTTGCCCGAGGTCTTGAACAGCGCATCGGGCATACCAATCACTGCCTGCAGGTCGCTTCGCGCCAGCAAATACTCGACCACGTAGCGATACGACTTGTTCGATAACAGGCTTTCAGGCACGACCATTCCAAACCGTCCGCCTAGTTTTAGCAAAGACAAGCAACGTTCGATAAACAACACCTGCGGCGGGACCTGTGTCTGCACTTCTCCAGTTGGTTCCCAAAGTCCTGTGTGCGCATTGCACTTCCATTTGCGAGCCAGTTCAAAGGTCTTGAGAATCTCTGGCCTTGCCGCAACAATCCGCGCGCCAAACGGCGGATTTGTTAGAATAACATCAAGGCCTTCCTTGGGCAGTTGTTCCCATACCGCCTGAGAGCCATTCTGCATTGCCAAGCTATCACCACAGATAATATGG
This sequence comes from Thermoflexales bacterium, assembly GCA_041740315.1. GTDB lineage: Bacteria > Chloroflexota > Anaerolineae > Fen-1058 > Fen-1058 > JBGSMF01. The sequence continues at coordinate 8,530 of JBGSMF010000208.1, read as the reverse complement.
GGGTGGCCGCCGGTCAAGAGTGATACGTGCAGTTTGGCCAGCTTGGCTAGATATTCGTCTTTGTCAATTCCGTAAAATGTTGCTGCCACTTGGGCCATGGCTTGCGGGTTCATTCCATTGGCCACATGGTAACGCGCCACAGAAGTGAGGAATCCGCCAGCACCACAGGCCGGGTCCATTACAGTTTCACCAGGTCGAGGGGCCACCGCGCTTACGAGCAAGTCGGTCACAGAGCGCGGCGTGAAAAACTGTCCGGCTCGGCTGCGCGACTCGCTCCCGACAAACACCTCGAATGCATCACCGATGGGGTCGCTGGCCGCGTCAGTCAGCGAAAAAGCGCACTCGGCCATAACCATCCCGATGGCCTCGTCATCCAAAAGAATCTCGGTGCCAGGCTCGTAAATTTCGGAAAAGTCGCATTGGACTTGAACAAATACCGTCCGCACGCGCTGGGCACATTCTTGTGTGGTCGCATCCTGGGGGATAGGCTCTGCCGCGCCGATTTCAATATAGAGATTGCAGAAAAGGCACTTGAGCAACTCGTCAAGCAAAAAATCGTCTCGCGTTGCGCCCACCGCCTGGCCGGCGAGGTAATTGCGAATATCCCGAAACGCCTCTTTGGGTGTCTTGAGTTTCGGGATAAGAAATGCTTGTACCAGGTCAGCCGACTTTGTTGATCGTCCCATTAACTTTGCCTGCCGAATAGAGTTTGCCACAATTATCTTGGGTGTCAAGTCCCAATCATTACACAGCCTTGCTTTTTATTGTAATCGCTCATTCCATAAACTGCAAGCTCTTGGTCGCCTGGCCCGAGTGAAGTAGGCAGACTGGTAGCCGCTCCAGGAGCCAAAGGGCAGTCGGTGCGCACAACTATCGAGACATTTGCAGCCGGACAGACATTTACTATTACTGACCTTGAACGGATGTGCCCAACCGTAAGCCGGGCGACTATACGGCGAGTGTTGGAAGAGTTGCGCGAGCAAGGGCAGGTGCAATGCCTGGGCACTGGCCGCTCGGCGCAGTGGCGAAAGGTGTAAACGCGCTTATGAGCGCGTTTAACGTGCTCATGATGGGTAGGATGAGCACGTTTGTGCAGTCATCGCAAACGGAGAATATCATGTCGACGAGCAAATGGAAGTGCGAAAGACACTGGTATCTATGGCGCAATTCATCGCCGCATCCCTGTCAAGGTTTCCACTGCGCCCTTGTCGCTCTTCCAGGCGCGGCTGATCTTGTGCGCCAGCGCATCCCACCTGGCCTCCCAATCCAAAGTGGGCTTGGCCTCAACCGGCGCAGGCTTGAGTGAAACCATAACTGCCAGCGGCGTCCCTTCAGGGCCTATCAGGGTGATGGACTCTCCCAGGTGAAGGCGCTGCAACAACTCTTTAAGGTTGCGTTCAGCCATTTCGATTGGCACGCCCATAGGTATTACATTAGACACAGCTCACCTCCTAATGTCTATTTTACCCCGCAATGCCTAAACTGCAACTAGCCAGGATTTGTGAAATTCTGAATCTCCTCATCTTCTTTACGACTACTTCTGATGCACTATGTTGGAGACATTGCGCGAGCATGGGCAGCGCAATGCCTGGGTACCAGCCGCTCGGCGCAGTGGCGAAAGGTGTAAACGCGCTCATGAGCGCGTTTAACGTGCTCATGGTGGGCAGGATGAGTACGTTTGTGCAGTCATCACAAACGGGGAATATTTCCATACCTGGCTTTTCGTCTTCTTTATTCGTCCTCATCTACTTTAAACACACACCCACGTTTTTGAACATACCAAGGGCTAAAAAACGTAGTGAAATAGGAGTACCCTTCCAGACACAGAAGGCGGAGGGTTATGTCCCTTCGCCCCAACAAAATGGCACTTTTAGATTTGCTGACAAGTGCCATTTGTGTCTATGGTATTAGCCTTTCCACCGCCGCCCGACGATCTGCCTCAGTGGACCGTGTGTACCGCGCCGTGGTATCTACCTGGCGGCCTGTCTGCCGCCAGGTAGACAGACAGGTTGATATTCTCGTGGCCCAGCAAGTCGGCCACTGTCACCAGGCCTGGCCTGAGCGAAGCCGAAGGCTCAGTGTCTCCTTCGCGCAAGCGGAAACTCCCGCCAGCGTGGCAAACGTGTGCCTTAAAGTGTGCGGCGAGATAGTGCCAAGCTCGGCCTGCTTGGCATACCCCGCCTGGCGCGGACAGGTTGTTCAGGATGCGCCACACGCATGACGCCGTTATCGCCTCGCCGCGCTGGCTGATCTACCTGGTCGGCCTGTCTGTCTACCTGGCGGCAGACAGGCCGCCAGGTAGACAGACAGGTAAAGAGGTGATCGTCGCCGGTAATTGCTGGGTTGGGGCGTACTTGATGTACTCGTCCAGGTAACAATGACCCGCGCACTTCCGGGGCTGGTGCGCCCTCCCGACAAATGAGCTGCGGTTGGGTGTAATCTATCCAGAGCCACCAGCGTGTCAGTGACCATTCTGTTTTTGTCAAGCGAAAACAACCATCTATTGGAGATTTAGCTTTTTGTACTCGTCAATGATTTCCCGGTGAGTGTTTACGTTTTCCAAAAAGGAGCGCCGCAGCCCCTTGTCGCCAATCTTGGAGGCTCGTTCCTGGAGTATCTCGTAGGCATCCCTGAGAATTTCCTCGGCGCGAGGATTGCGGTTAGCGCGCAGAACACGATAGCAAACCAGGTAGAGCCGGATGGGTTCCTGCAATGCCTGGACGATTTTGGCATCCAAGTGGACTAGGATTTCGTCAACAAGAGCTTGGGCTTGCGCCAGGTCTCCTTGCAAGAGCGCCACGTGCGCCAGTCCGGCCATATCCTCTAGCGCCAGTTTGTGTTGGCCCAACTCGCGCCGCAGCGTGGCAGCCTGCCGGTAGGCGTCGGCAGCCTGGGCTAGTTGTCCCTGGTTGGCTAAAATGTGCCCCAGAAAAGTCAACGTGTACCCTTGGCTCCGCCGGTCGCCAAGCTCGCCTGCGAGCGAAAGTGATTGTTGATTGTAGGTGGCCGCAGTTTCGTCATCGCCCATGTAGTGAAAGAGCAGACTTTGATAGCCCACGATTAGATTCTCGCCGTGCCGGTCGCCAATCTCTCGCTTGATTTGTGTCGCTCGCTCATAATAGTCAGCAGCGCCACTCCAATCTCCCAATGCCCACCGAACCACGCCCAGGTTGCCGAGCGCATTGCTTTCGCCCCACCGGTTGCCGACGGCCTGGCTGATTTGCAGTGCTTGCTTGTAGTAAGCGTCGGCGTTGGCATAGTCGCCGCAATCTGCGGCCAACATTCCAAGGCAATTGAGAAGCCAGCCTTCTTGGGCGCGATTGCCAATCTCGCGCCGATTGATTTGCAAGGCTTGTTCGTAATATACTCGGGCAGTTTCAAAATCCTCTTGATCGTACATGACAAGCCCCAGGTTTCCCTGCTCTTCGACCTCGCCCAGGTAATCGCCCAATTGTTGCCGGATGGATAGCGCGCGCTCGTAATGGCGCTTGGCGGCGGCATAGTCCCCCGTGTAGAAAAAGGCCGTGCCCAAATTGCGCAAGCTCCCCGCCTCCAGGTGGCGTAAATGGGCGGCTTGAGCCTGGACGAGAGCCTGCTCGGCATATTCCCGGGCTTTGAGGTGCTCCCCCTGGCGAATAGTGATACCTGCCAGGATGACAAGGCAAAAGGCCATCTCGCCCAGGTCGCCGGACTGGCGGGAGCCTTGCAGGCTGGTTTGCATTTTTCCCTGCGCCTCGTCATAACGCCCCAGATAAAATAAAGAGGCTGCCTGCCGCGCCAGCAGCTTGCAGATAATGACGTCGAATTTGCGCGCCGATTCGCTGTGCTGACGCATTGTTTCGACAGCGCTGCCAAAGGCCTTTTCGCCTTCGTGCAGCCACCCGCGCAGATGATAAAACAGGAACAGCCCTTCGAGCGCCTGGTTGATTTTGTCTGTGTGGGCATGGGCGACGGCCCACTTCCAGGCGACGCGAATGTTCTCCAAGTCGACGTCAAGTGCTGCGAGCGCCTGGCGTTGGGCGGCGTATTGCAAATCGGTTTCGCGTTCTTGGAGCAGGCTGGCATAATAATTGCAATGTTGTTCCTGCGTAGCGGCTTTGAGGTCTGGCGCTTGATCCAGCTTTTGGGCGGCGTACCAGCGCACCAGGTTGTGCAGCCGGTAGCGATATTCTTGGGAAGGCTCGGCCTTTGGGGCGTAGCGAGGCGACAACTCTGGGTGCAGCAGCGACTTGTCTGCCAGGGCGGCCAGGGTGGAGGGGGCCGCCGCAGCGACGGCGCCAGCGGCAGCCTTGTCAAAGCTGCCCTGAAAGACCGATAGGCGGCACATCGCGTCGCTTTCTTCTTCTGACAACAGCACCCACGAGGAATCGAGAACGGCCCGCAAGCTGCGGTGACGTTCGGCTACGTCTTGAAGAGACGTCTTTAAAAAGCCCACGTCGCGCTCAATCTCTTGGACGATTTCGGGGCAAGACAGCGCCCGGGTCCAACTGGCGGCCAACTCAATGGCCAGCGGCATGCCTTCCACCAACCGGCAGATTTGCCCCACCGCCTGGGGGTTGGCGCTGGCAAGAAAGTCGGGACAAACGCGGCAGGCGCTTTGCGCGAAAAGCTGGACGGCGTCTGAATCGAAAGCCTGAGGGGTTTCGTCGCCAGGACACTTGAGCCCCTTCACTTCGTATAACCACTCTGATTGCACATAGAGCCGCTCCCGCGACGTGATCAAAAGTGTCAGGTTGGGGGCGCGCTGCAGCAGATGGGTCACCTGCTCTGTGGCTGCCAAAAGATGCTCAAAGCTATCCAACACGAGGAGCAGTTCTTTTTCTCGCACATAATTCGATATTTGCGCCAGGGGATCCTCTTGGCCGGTAAGTGAAATTTGCAAGCTATGGGCTAGAGCCGTAATAAACAAATCGGGCGAATCTATCGCCGAGAGTGGCGCAAAGCACACCCCGTCCTTAAACGTTCTGCTGGCCTCTTCCGCCACGCGCAGCGCCAGGCGGGTCTTGCCGATGCCGCCAGCGCCAACCACTGTCAGCAGCCTGCAAGCGGGAAGATTCAACAATTCGGTGACTTGGGCCAGCTCGGATTCGCGTCCCACAAAGGGCGTCAACTGGACTGGCAAGTTGTGCGGCTGAGCCTTGAGGCTCTCTAGTTTTCCCGCCTGGATTTGCTCGTACAATGCCGTCGTCTCTTGGGCCGGCTCTACGCCCATCTCATCGGCCAGGGTTTGACAGCAGCGTTGATATTGGGCGATGGCTGCGCTGCGCTGTCCGCTCAATGCCAATGCTCGCATCAGTTGCCGGTGAGCTTCTTCGCGCCACGCCTCGAGTTCCACTTGCCGCCAGGCATACTTGCGGGCCTGCTCATATTTCTCATATCGCTCGTGATGGGTGGCTAACTGGTAAAACACCTCCAGGGCTTGACGGTGAAGATGCTCGCGTTCCATCACCAACCACTCTTCAAAGGGATGGCTGGCCGCGAAAAAGCCGGGCAGCAAGTCGCCCCGATATAGCTCGGCGGCCTGTTCAAGCTGGTGGATGCAAGAGCGGCATGCTTCCAGGCGGCGGTGCGAGTGTTGCCGGGTTGCGGCAATCAAGCTCGTAAATGCGCTTACATCCAGCCAATAGTCACTGTCGGGGTTGAATTGGATGGTGTCGCGGGTGATGCGCAAGAATGGCAATTCTGTCTCTCGGTCTCCAATGGCGTTGCGCGCCCGGTTCAATGCCTGGCGAAGGGCGTGGAGCGCCTCTGATTTGGGCTGATCCGGCCACAATAGGTCTGCCAATATCTCACGATCAAACGAGTCCCCGGCGTGCATTGCCAGGTAGGCCAGCAATAGCCGGGCGGTGTCGGCCCCAAACTGGGTGACGGGGACTCTATCCCTGGCAACTCCAAAATTTCCCAGTAGTGTGATGGTCAGTTGCGCCATGAAAGAATTGCTCCGGTGACGTTTCCGTGACGTTCGCTTGCTATACTGGTCAGTGATGCTTGAACGCTGCAATTATAGCGCAAAATGGAGATACCGCTTGGGACAATCTCAGACCGAATACCAATCGTACTTGTTGCGCCTGTGGCGCCCTGGTGAGGAAGAGCCTTGGCGAGCAATGCTGGAAGCCGTGGGCAATAACGAACGCCACAGTTTTGGGGATTTGGAAGACCTGGTCGCTTTTTTGCGATCCAAAACCGGCCTGGCCCTGGGGCAGAATACAGGTGCTGAGAAACGGATAACCCATCGCCAAAAAGACCCGGCCTAGCAGGCTGTCGGAGAGCGGGCTGGTAGGCTCGTAGTGCGCGCTTCAGCGCGCTAAAGCGCGCACTACGAACGGCCCTCTCCGACAAGCTCCTAGAAAGGGGAGTATTAGAGTTTATCGGAAATAACGTAGCCAACGTATCCCCACACCTGCACTTGCGCCAAGCGCAGCGCAGGTGCAAGCCTGCCCTGGACGGGCAGTCCAGGGTGTACGTTGGCGGACTGGCATGGGGATGCCCGTCCTGCCATTTCCGATAAGGTCTATTAAAAAGATCCCACCTTGAAATCCCACCCGGGTGGGATGTTTTTGGAGCTAGATTATAGCAAGATACGTGTGGGTAAATCTAATTGAAATTATCGTCGTGCAAGTTAGAATGTCATAGAGCCTAGCTGCTTTAGAAAGGAACCAGAAATGAATCTCAAACTCTCTAGTAATATCAAGCAAAGATTGAGCATGACCTTTATCATCCTAGTGTGCATGTGCCTGACAACCCAGCCCATACTCTTGGCAGAATCGCCGGGGCTGTTTGCCAAGAGCGGCTCAGAAGGGCAACCGCCGCAGATTGAAGCAAAGGGCCTCGTGGCTACGCTAAAGATCGAGCCGGCTGAGCTAGTGGCTGGCGGGCAGGCCGCGCTGCTGGTGAGCGTGACAAACCCGCAGGCTGAGGCAATAGAGGGCTGGACGCTTGCTGTGCGCCTGGAAGGGCTGAGCTTGCGGGAAGGCGAGGGCAAGCTGGCTTTGGAAAAGCTGGGCGCAGGCGAAAGCCGCGAATATGTGCTGCCGGTGATGGTGACTGCCGAGGCCGGCGGCTATGGCGCGGCGTGGGTAGATGCGCTGGATGCCCAGGGCAAGCTGGTGGCGAGCGCGAACAGCCAGGTAGCAGTGCGGGCGGCGAGCGTCAGCGGGCCAGAGCCAGTTGCGCCGGCAGCCTGGCCGCTGGCGGCGAACGTGAGCGAACCGGAGCCAGTCGCCCTGCCCCAGATGCAAAGCTTGGGCCAACTGGAGGCGGCCGGCGGGCAATTGGTTTCGTCAGATGGGCGTGTGACGGTGGTGGCGACAGAAGGGGCGCTCGGCCAGCCGCTGGAGCTAAGCTATGGCGTTGTGAGCGCAGAACCGCTGAACGGCGAGACGGGCACCGTGTTAGAGTTCGAGCTGGGAGCGCAGAGCGACGGGCAGTCAGTGGACAAGTTTGACCAGCCGATAGAAGTAAAGCTGAACCTGAAAGGCTTGGTAGACCTGGGCAAGCGCGCGCCACAGACCTGGCTGCGGTTTGAGCTTGAGGGCGAGCCGCCCTTGCCGGTGCAGGCAAACCCAGATGAGCAAAGCGTGTCAGCCAAAATAGGGCGGCCTGGGCGCATCATTTTGAGCATTACCCCTGGCGCGCCCGGAGTGTGGGCCTTGCAATACGAGCCGCCTTCGGCGGCCCTGTTTAATGGACAGCTCAGTTACCAGGTGCCCATCAATGTGCCGGCAGGGCGGAATGGGCTGCAGCCGGCGCTGTCGTTGAGTTACAGCAGCGGGCGGCTGCTGGGGCGGACAGGCGATGGATACGAGAGCCGCAACAGCGTGCCGATTGGCGATGCCTGGTCGTTGGATGGATTGATGACCATTGCACGCGAACGGTGGTACGAGTGCTACACCAAGAACAGCTCTGGCGAGTATAGCTATTACACGTGTTTTGATGATATTTTTGTGCTGACCATAAACGGCACGGGCTATGAATTGACGCCGGTGCCGGCCCCGCCGGCGCAGGGGCAGACAACGGGGCGCTATTATGCCAAGGATGGGCCGGGGCTGTACATCGAGCGGCGCAACAACTGCGATCTGCACGACAATCGCACCGGCAATTGCCAGGCCGGGCACGCCACCAGCAACGGCGGCCCCAGCACGACAGGCGAGTATTGGATTGTGCGCACATCAGACGGGCAAGAAGCACGCTTGGGTTACACCGATGATTTCCAATTGTGGGCGGGCGGCTGCCCGGTGTGCAACGGTCAGTGCAAGTGGGGTGACGCCAAGACAGCCTACCAGGGTTACAAGGGGCAGAATAGCGGCAAGGTCACCCGGCTGTGGGCGGCGGATCAAATTGTGGACACCTATGGAAACAAGATGACATTCACCTACAGCAAGGATGAGTGGGTGTCCTCGCTGACGCCGCGCCATATTTACTACAACTACAATGCCAGCAATGTGGCGCAATCACATATCTATCTGGAAGGAACAGACAGCTACAACGACGGCTCGTGGATCAACGCTCTCTATGCGTATAACAAAGATGC
>JBGSMF010000207.1:0-32449 GCA_041740315.1 Thermoflexales bacterium | reverse complement strand
GCCTGTCTCAAAACCTGCGTAGCTACCGTATCCCCATACGGTAGCGGCAGGTACACCCTGGACTGCCCGCCCAGGGCAGGCTTGCACCTGCGCTGGCGCTTGGCGCAAGTGCAGGTGTAGGGATACCTGCCTATGAGTTTTGAGATGGAAACGAGCCTACGGAGTGAGGGCAGCCAACGGCGCGCTTGTTTTGCCCAATATCTCTCGCAAAAAGCGCCCGGTATAGCTGCTTTCCACCGCGGCCACATCTTCGGGTGTGCCTTCGGCCACAATATAGCCGCCCTTTTCGCCGCCCTCAGGCCCCAGGTCAATGACCCAATCTGCCGTCTTGATCACATCCAGATTGTGCTCAATGATAATGACAGTGTTGCCCGCGTCGGTCAGGCGGTGCAACACATCCAGCAGATTCTGGATATCGGCAAAGTGCAGGCCGGTGGTCGGTTCGTCCAGAATGTAAACTGTGCGGCTGGTGGCAACCCGGCACAACTCTTTAGACAGCTTGACGCGCTGCGCCTCGCCACCGCTCAGGGTCAGCGCGCTCTGTCCCAGCTTGATATAATCTAGCCCCACATCATGGAGCGTTTGCAAGGTGCGTTTGATATTGGGATAATTTTCAAAAAAGCTCAGCGCCTCTTGCACATCCATATCCAATACATCGGCAATGGTTTTGCCCTTGTAAGTGATGCCCAACGTCTGCCGGTTAAAGCGATTGCCATCGCAAGCCTTGCACCTCACCCACACATCAGGCAAAAAGTGCATCTCTACCTTTTTGAAACCATAGCCCTGGCAATCTTCGCAGCGCCCCCCCTTGACATTAAAGCTAAAGCGACCGGCGCTGTACCCCAAAGCGCGCGCCTCTGGCGTGGTGGCAAACACCTGGCGAATGTCATCCAGCAAACCCACATAAGTGCCAGGGTTAGAGCGAGGATTGCGCCCAATCGGCTCTTGTGTAATATTGATGACCTTGTCAACCTGCTCCATGCCTTCAAAACCCTTGTGCGGACCAGGCGCGCTCTGGGCCCTATGCAGCAGGTGCGAGAGCGCCGGGTGCAAAGTTTGGGCAATCAGGCTGCTCTTGCCAGAGCCGCTAACGCCCGTGATGCAGATCAACGTCCCCAGCGGAAAGCGGGCGTCAATGTGCTTTAGATTGTGCAAGCTGGCCCGCTTGATGACGAGCCAGCCACTAGGCTGGCGGCGCTTTTTGCCATTGGGGGCCGTCACCGACAACTTGCCAGACAGGTATCGCCCGGTAAGCGAATCGGGGTTGAGCATCACTTCTTCTGGCGTGCCGGCGGCAACCAGTTCGCCGCCCAACACGCCTGGCCCGGGTCCCAGGTCAATCAACCAATCGGCGGTGCGCATGGTATTCTCATCGTGTTCCACCACCAACACCGTGTTGCCAATATTGCGCAGGTGCGAAAGAGTATCGAGCAAAGCGCGCGAGTCGCGGGAGTGCAGACCGATGGAAGGCTCGTCGAGGATGTACAAAACGCCCACCAGCCCGCTGCCAATCTGGCTAGCCAGGCGGATGCGCTGGCCCTCGCCGCCAGACAGCGTGGGCGCGGGCCGGTCTAGGGTGAGATAGTGCAGGCCCACATTGCGCAAAAAGCCCAAGCGTTGGCGAATCTCTGTAATCAGCTCCATGCCGATTTCGCGCTGCTCGGCAGTGAGACGCTCGGGCAAGTGGCTGACCCAATCACAAGCCGCCTCGATGCTCCACGCCGTCACTTTGGGCAGGCGTTTGTCATCTACAGTGACCAGGCGCGATTCGGCATTGAGGCGCTCACCATCGCATTTGGGGCAAGTCAACTGGCGCATGAACCGCATATAGTAGCGCCGCGAGCCTTCGGACTTTGTTTGGCGGAAGAGGCGATTGACGTGAAAGATGACGCCGTGAGCTTCGCGAAAGCTCTCGCCGCGAAAAGAGCCATCACCCGATTCATACTGCCAGTGAATCTTTTCACTGCCAGAGCCATACAAGATAACGTGCCTAAATTTTTCCGGCAGTTGATTCCAGGGTAATTCCAGGTCAACGTGATAGTGCGCAGCGAGCTGGGCCAGGTTGCGAGCATGCCACATGCCGGCGCCGGCCTTTTTGCGCAGGTTGCCGTGCCAGGCCGAAGCGCCATCAAGCAGCGAGATGGTGGGGTTGACAATGATCAGCTTGGGATCCACCTGCAATTTGATGCCCAGGCCGTTGCACTCGTCACACATCCCCAAAGGAGAATTGAAACTGAACAGATGTGGCTCTAGCTTGGGAAAGCTGAATCCACATTCCGGGCAGGCGTTGTGCTCGCTGAGCAAGATTTCCTCTTTGCCCAAGTCAACCACCAGCATCCCCGAACCCGCTTTAAGAGTGGTCTCAACCGAATCCATCAGGCGGCTGGCAAACGCCGCCCCTGCCCCATCGTCGTCTTTTGCGCGGGGGATAACCAGCCTGTCCACAATCAACTCGATATTGTGCTTCTTGTCCTTGTTCAACTCGGGCAGGCCATCAGTCAGGTTAACCGGCTTGCCATCAACGCGGGCGCGCGTAAAGCCGTCTTTGATGGCTTGCTTGAACGTGCTGACAAAAGCGCCCTTGCGATTGCGAGCGATGGGCGCTAGCAACTGAAAGCGGGTGCCGCCTGGCAGCTGAGCCAGCTGATTGGTGATTTGCTGGGCGCTCTGCGGCTGCACAGCGCGGCCACACTGCGGGCAGTGCGGTGTGCCGATGCGAGCAAAGAGCACCCGCAAATAATCCAATATCTCGGTCACGGTTCCCACCGTCGAGCGAGGGTTGCGGGTAAGCGCTTTTTGCTCGATGGCAATAGCCGGGCTGAGGCCGGTGATCTGGTCTACCTGGGGCTTTTCCATCTGATCCATAAACTGCCGGGCATAAGAAGACAGGCTTTCCACATAACGGCGTTGACCTTCAGCATAGAGGGTATCAAACGCCAGCGACGACTTGCCGCTACCGCTCACACCCGTAACCACCACCAGCCGATTGCGCGGGATGTGTACCGTGATGTTCTTGAGGTTATGCTGGCGAGCGCCGCGCACGACAATGTCGCCTGCGCCGGGCATCAGCGTATTCAAGTTGGCCGGGTGGTCTTCGGTAAGATCGTACGAGACGTATTCAAGCAGGGCCGCCTTTTTTGCTGGGGGTTGCTCTGCCGGGCTGGTTGCGCCAACAGCAAGCGCAGACAGCCAATCCATTCCAGAGGGCTGCAAATCGGCCGGGGTAGCAAGCGGCGCGTCTTCGATGACGCCCAGTTGGCGTAGCTTGGCCCAGATGCGCTGCGTGCGAGGCATTTCGTCGAAACAAGCGCGCAACTCTTCAAAACGGCCATCGGCCTCTACGGTCAACTCGGCCAAGTGGTCGAGCAAGGCCTTGTCTTCAACCGTCAGAGAGCTTTCAGATTTATGGCTCAGTTCGTCCCAGTAATCATACACCGCCAGCTCAATTTTGTTGACAGATTGAAAATCATGAAGCATGTTGCCGCGAATACACGGCATCCCTTTCCAGTGTCCATTGAGCCGGAACAAGAGCGGGCTAAGCTTGCCGCTGCGGGCAAGCTGCCAGGCGCTGCCCGCCAGGTAAAAATCTATGTCACGGCGCAGCTCGGTGACGTCACAAGTGATTTCCAGATATTCTTTGTATACATCGTCAATCTGGGCATCTGTCAGCACCCAGCGAGAGCGCCCGCTATCCCAGTATTCGGTGATCCAATGGTCAATCTTGTAATCTGATCTTGGATCGAGATAGGTGGCAAAGCCCACCCGCATGCGGGCCGGGATGCCTTTGTGTCGCAGCATGGAAACGTGCAGCAGCGAAAAATCGCGGCACACCCCAATCTGGCGCTGCGCTCGCTCGCGCGGCTCTGTGAGCGGGGCAGGCTCAACCTCGGCCATGCGCGCCAGGCGCTGCTGCACGGTGCGCAATCGCCACTCGGCGCGCTGAGCAGGGCTGAGAGCAATGTTCATAAAATCGGCTGCCATCCGGTGGAATAATAATCCTTGCACAACACGTGCCAGCTCGTCGGGCGTATCCGGCAAGTCATCGTAGAGATGGGCAAAAGGGCCAGGATTGGTTAGAGGGCTCTGTGTTGTGTAAAAAGAGAGGATTTCTTGCATGGCTGCACCTTTACTGATTTTCGCAAACTATAAAATCTTGCTACATGGCATAGTTGCAGTATAGCACAAATGGTCTAATTTTCAAGCGCCACATTGAGGATATAGATAAGGTGTGCTAAGATTAGCCATGCGACGTTTAAAATCCCTGCTTTCAAGAGAAGCAAAATGCTGACTAGACTCTGGCTACTCGTCAATCGCTTTGCAACCTGGAAGAGCGTTTTGCTTTTTCTGGTCTTGTTCATTGTAATGACGGCGCTGATGTTGGGCAAGCCGCTGGGCACGGCGCAGGTCAACGAATACTCGAACGGAGCCGGTATCCTCGATGGAACCTGGAATTACACCCCAGAAAAAACCTACGACATTCTCGACCGGCAAGGCGAGCTGGGGCGGCGGGCCTATTCCACGCTGGCTACGCTCGACTTTGTCTACATCATTATCTACACGCCATTCCTCGCCCTCTCGCTCGCATTTCTCTTGCAAAGATTGCTAGCGCCAGCCAGTGCCCTCCAAAAATCGAGCCTGCTGCCCTTTGTTTCGGGTCTGGCCGATTTGGGCGAAGGCGTATGCATCCACGTGATGTTAGCCAATTACCCCAATCGCCTGATGAGCATAGCCCGGCTTGCCAACTATTTCACAATGATCAAAACAATTGCGTTTGCCCTGTGCATGGTCGGTGTTCTGCTTTTGGCGCTGACCTGGGGCATCAAGAGTTTGACCGCCCGAAAATAAAGGAGTATCCATGAACCCCACCACCATAAAAAAAGTTGTCATCGAGCCGTTGAACATCGAGCGAGACGAGCCGTTCACCATCGCCATTGGAACCAAAAACCGCGCCGAAAATGCCATCGTCACTCTGGTGTTGGAAAACGGCCTGGAGGGTTATGGAGAAGCGGCCCCGCTGGAACCCATCAACGGAGAAAACCAGGCTACCGCATTAGCCACGCTGCGCAGTTGCCAGGATTTCCTGGTGGGGCAAGATGTGGCTCAATTTCGAACCATCTCACAACAACTCAAACTCGTCTTTTGGGCGCAGGTCACCGCTCGCTGCGCCATTGAAATGGCCCTGCTGGATGCTTTTACCAAATCGCTCAACCTCCCTTTTTATAAATTCTTGGGCGGCGCGCAGAGCCAAATCGAAACCGACTATACCATCGGCATTGTCGCCAGCGACGCCGCCAAGGCGCAAGCTACTAAATTGGCCCAAAGCGGGTACCATGCCATCAAAGTCAAGGTGGGCAAAAACATACGCCAGGATGTAGAGAGAATAGTGGCAGTCAAGGCAGCCGCGCCCGAGTGCGAAATCACGCTTGACGCCAACCAGGGCTATACCCCTTACCAAGCCTTGCAATGCCTGGAAGAGCTAGAAAAGAACAACATCCGCCCGGCGCTGATGGAGCAACCCGTCGCCAAGCAGGACTTGGCGGGGATGAAATTTGTCAAAGATCACACCACCATTCCCGTGGCGGCAGACGAAACCGTGTTCACCAGCTATGATGCCATCAACGTTGTTAAAAGTGGCTGCGCCGATGTGATCAATATCAAGATCATGAAGTCTGGCATTGTCGAGGCGCTGGATATCGCCGCCATCGCCCGCAGCGCCAACCTCAGCCTGATGATTGGCTGCATGCTCGAATCCGTGCTCTCTATGAGCGCCTCGGTGCACATTGCTGCCGGGCTGGGCGGGTTCAGGTTCATAGACCTCGACCCTAACCCGCCCTCACCCACAGAGCCATTTACGGGTGGACCAGAATTTAGAGAGCCTGTCTATACGCTGCCAGAGGACACTCCCGGTCTGGGTATAGTTAGGAAGCAAAAACAGACAGCGACATGGTCGTAAATTATGTGCTTGAGCAGCCATGCGCTGCCAAAAGCGCAAGATTCACCACAGAGGCACAGAGAACACAAAGGTTAGTTTTTTCTCTGTGCTCTCAGCGCCTCCGTGGTTAAAAACCTCTTTGCTAACGCTTACCTGCGGCCCTTTGCCCCAATACTGTTCAAATAACACCACCAGCGTATGGGCAGGTCTGAGACCTGCCCCCACGAATAACACCTTATTTGAACAGCGTTGCTCTTAGCCCCTTGCGCATTCCTGTCCTTGCCCAGCGATAATGGCTGCTGGTGCAAGATGTGATATAAGCGGCAAGCTGATTCTTGTTGGCCCAGGCATAGCGCCCTGGTGTGAACAAGTCCTTTTCAGATAATCCCTGCGCCAGCTTGAGCATCTGGCGATACGACGCCCGAAATTGCTTCAGAACATCATCCAGCGCTCGATCTCGGTGCTTTTCATAAATGTGCTGGTTGAGAGCAGGCAACTGGCCCCAGTTATAACCCTCTGCCGGTATGGGCGGGACCTTGCCGCGCAGCCCCGCCTTGTACCAACTCAATACCATCTGCTCCCATTCGATGAGATGAGCCAGCACATCCTTCACAGACCACTCGCCGAGAACATTGGCCTGTACCATCTGCTCCGGGGTCAAGGTCGCCAGGAATTCCTCCAGCGCTCCGCGTTCCTTTTGAATTTCACTCAGCAGTTGATCTTTGCTTGTCGGTCTTGGCATGCGGATATTTCCTTATCAAACTGACTTGAGCAAAAAAACAACCTGGGTCTGAAGCTCTTGGGGCGGTGTTTGAGCAGGATCGTTCAAATACATCTCGTATGCCAGGCCGGTCGCCTCAAGGCCATGATCCTTGACCCACTGTGAAAGCGCATCGTAAGCCGGCGAAATCTCGCCATAAGGTCCGGTATAGAGGCACGTTGCATACTTGCCCGCCGGAATCTCGGCAGATTGAATAGCGCCCCTGCCGGCCAACTTTTTAGACACCGGAAAGCCAATCTCGATATCCAGGTCTTGCATGTCCATATTGTAATAAGCCGTAAACGGAGCGCCGGCGGGCTGTTCGCCTAGCTCGCCCAGGTATTGGGCAATTGCGCCGTATGCCTGCCCCAACGCCTGGGGCAAGTTTTGCACTGGCGTCCTGGTACGGATTGACAATGTAGGCTGCGCCGCTTGT
The DNA here is from genome assembly GCA_041740315.1 of Thermoflexales bacterium. GTDB lineage: Bacteria > Chloroflexota > Anaerolineae > Fen-1058 > Fen-1058 > JBGSMF01. The sequence goes on along the minus strand of JBGSMF010000207.1, from coordinate 25,321 downwards.
TCTTTGAGTTCACATTTGTAAGACATTATATTTCCTCCTAAAATTTTATATCATCATTCGAGTTTATCCAGAAACTCGGCCACCACACGCGCAAATTCTTTTGGCTGATCGCTAAACGCAAAGTGGCCGGCGTTCTTGATCACCTTGAATTCCGCATTAAAAGCCTCCGCATACATGCGGCTGGCCTGCTCTGACTGCAAGTCGTTTTCTCCATGAATGACCAGCACCGGTATGCTCACCTGCTTTAGCGCGCCGCGATAGTCGTGCCGCTGCCCCATACTTATATACATCGCGTGCACCATCCAACCGCCGCTAGAGGCCGGTTGGGTCTCTTGGGGCACATCAAAGCCTTTGGCATTGACCGCCACTGTATAGTAGCGCGCAAACTCGGCGTTGAGCGATGCCAAATCAGCTTCCGATTTGGAAAAAATCGAGCCATAGTCAAGATAGCGTTTTAGATAGGCGGCATACTCTGGCTGCATCTCTTCTGGCAGCAGCAGATTGATCTGTTCAAACAACCCTCCGCTTTCTTGCGGCATGACCAGCGTTTCGGCCGGCGCTACCAAAACCAGCGCCTTGACATGCTCTGGAAATTCTGCCGCGTAGAGCGACGCCATAAAGCCCCCAAACGAGTGCCCCACCAAAATGAGCTTGTCTTCGCCAATGATCTGGCGTATCCGTTCGATATCGGCAATCTGCGCGCCCAGCCCAAGCGTTTTGTCTAGCGTTTGCATATTGGCGTAATAGTTCGACGAGTCAAACTTGTCTATCGGTTTGGACGACTTGCCACATCCCCGCTGGTCGTAGTAATGGAACCGAAAGCGATCCGTCAGCGGCTGCAGGCCCGGCAGCGGCTGCGCAAAAGGATACCCCGGCCCGCCATGAACAACGAGGACAGTTGCGCCTGTGCCATCTGTAAAGTGATACAGCTTGATGTCGTCTTCAACCATCCAGAAATCACCCTCGCTTGTTTGCGCCGGCGGGGTCAGCGGCGCGCGCAGGTTCTTGCCGGCGCGAACCATGCCAGGTTCGTACAAGGGCCTTTGCATCTGGTTCCAGATGACAATGGCCGCCACCACAATCAACCCTATAACAACAGCGCCCACAATCAAAAGAATCCTTTTCATCATCATACTCCAGTGTCTCTGACTAACGCCTAGTTCCGTTACTCGCTTTAGCGTTGGTCTACAAAATCTTGGCTTCTTTCCCACATTCTGAACAAACCCGATCATGCAAAGATACAATGCCCCCGCAATCGGCGCATATCCACCTTTCTCTTTCTTCGCTTAAATACCGCTTTGCTCCAACAGCTTCCAGTCTCATGGCATTATCAATCAGGCTTACTTGATATCTTTGCCGATAGCTTTTGTCAAGGCGCTTGATTATTGCGCAGGGGAAGGTCGAACAGTTGAAACAAAAGTCAATGCCTTGCTCCAACGCACAAGTTTTGACTTTGCACTTGCGGCAATGTTCAGGCTTGGAATCATCTTGCCCCCGACATCCCATGCAAGGCTTTTTCTGCTTTAGATGCACATAGCACACCTTGCAATTCATTCCACAAGGAGCCAACATTGTTGCAGGTATTCTGGTCATTTTCATTATTTCACTCGTATTGTTTAGCAATCGCCTCGGCCCATTCGCGCACCGTCTGGCGCAATTCGCGCGGCTCTAGCACCACCGCCAAAGAGCCAAAGCCCAATACCATCGAAGCGGCCCATATCATATCCGGCATAGACAACTCTACTACAATCGAGCCGTCGCTCTGCTCTTCAAAGCTGTCCCATAGTTGGCGATTTTCTCGCGCAACATGCGCTCCATTGGCTGCAAAGCACAGGCGCACCCGTACCTGCGTTGGGCTTTCCCAATCTTCTTGCAAGTGTTCTTTCAGGTCGAAATCGTCCGGCGGTTTAAACGTCTTGTCGAGCAAGGCCAGTTCGACAATACGATCAAGACGAAACGAGCGAATAGCATTGCGCAAGTGACAGTAGCCAAAGACATACCACCAACCCCAGCGATGTACCAGCGTGTACGGATCAAGCTCGCGTTGCCGCGCTTCATCCTGCGCGCGCCCGCGATACACCAGGCCCACTCGCCGTTGCTCGCGGATGGCCCGCCGGAGCTTTTCCAGCAGCGGCGTAAGATTTGCCATGCTGGCGCGGTGCAGCCCGGTTGTCACCAGCGTTCGGCGCGCCCAGGCAATTTCGTGCCGCTGCTCGTCGGGCAAGACGTTATCCAGCTTGGCCAGCGCTCCCTGGGCCGCCTCCTGGTACAGCCGCCCCCACATCTCGCTCACCAGGCTCGTCCCCAGGTAAACTGCCACCGCCTCCTCTGAGGTCAAGATCAAGGGAGGCATTTTATAGCCGCGCACCAACGAAAAGCCGCCATAAGGGCCACGCTCCGAGTAGACCGGGATACCCATCTCATCCAGCATGGTCATGTAGCGATGCAGCGAACGCACCGAAACGCCCAGCTTGCGCGCCAGCTCCGCCGCCTTTTGATTGGGTTGGCGCTGGAGCAGCATAATGAGTGTGATAAGCCGGGTAGCCGTATTAGGCATTGTTCCCCTCCATCCGCCTTTTGGACAGGCTACAACATCATTCTAACGCACATTTATGACAAATCCTGGCATAATCTAGCACAATTGTTAGTTGTTTCCCAATTTCATTCCGTAACACACTATCACTTGCTTTTTCTCGAACCCTTCGGAAAGGTATAACTTGATTGCCGCTTCATTTTCTGCGCTGACCGATAGAATTTGCGCATAGAGGCTCCGAGAAAAAGCAAACTCGATCGCCTTTCGTACCAATACCCTCCCCAGTCCTCTGCCCCTATAATCAGGCCGCACGCTGAGCATTTCAACAGCCGCCACGCTGGGGTCTTGTTCATCGAGGCATATCTCAACCGTGCCTACAGCTTGCCGACCATGGTAAAGAATCAGCATTCCGCCCGAAATATGGCAAGAATGGCAAAATTCCTGCGCAATGTACTCTGGCGTCGTTTCCACGTGACCCGGTTGGCCCGAAAAATTTACGTTCAACAGATTGCACAAAGCACCAATCTGCCCAACATCGGTTTCGATGATGCTTCGAACATCATAGCCTTCTGGCAACTCTGCTTGCAGAGGTGTGGGTAATCGGCGTTCCAAGAAATAGGCGTATCTTTCCACAACAAAACCCAACTGATCCCAAATTGTGCGCGTCTGGACCCTGTCTTCAGATACGAAAAGATAGACATAATCCAACCCCATTGTATGCTTGTACATGGCCTGGACAAGCTGCGAATAAGCCTCGATAGATGGCTGGGTCGAATGCAAGATTACGAATCGCCCCCGCTTGGCCTCTATATATGGCCTGGTGCGCAAGAGGCACACTGCGCCAATCACGCCCGCATCTGATTCAAGCAGATAGGCCGGGTGAGCCTCATCGGGGAAAAGGAGCTGTCTGGCAAATACGATTCATCATGCTCACTTCCAAAACGTTGGCCGTAATCAATAAACAAGGCGACATTAGCCAGAGATACAGGAATGGTTTTCATTTCACTCATCCTTTTCCAACTTGTCAACGCTGGCATAAAAACCAGCCAAACGCATTATAGTATAATAGAGCAATTCTTGCTGCGATATAAGGTTGGTGGGCGCAAAAGCCTGCCTGGCCTGGATTATGGTAGAATGGTAAGGATGCACAAGCTGACAAATGGACTAACCCAATGACCCAACGCATAACACCGATGCTTGCGCAGTATCGGCAAATCAAGGCGCGCTTTCCAGACGCCATCGTCTTTTTTCGCCTGGGCGATTTTTATGAAACTTTTGACCAAGACGCCCAAACTACCTCGCGCGAACTAGAGTTGATGCTGACATCGCGCTCCTTTTCCAAAGACCTTCGCTTGCCCATGGCCGGCGTGCCGCACCATCACGTGCAATCATATATCGCCAAACTCATTGATCGTGGCTACAAGGTTGCGCTCGTCGAGCAGCTAGAAGACCCCAAAAAGGTCAAGCGGCTGGTCAAGCGCGATGTAGTGCGCATCATCACGCCAGGCACGGTGGTAGAAGACGCCCTGCTCAGCGCTAAGCATGAAAACTTTATGGCTGCAATTGTGCGCAGCAACCCCCCGCAGAAAACGGGGAAGGAAGCCAACGCCTATGGACTTGCCCTGATTGACCTTTCTACCGGCGAGTTTGCCACCACCCAAATCGAGGAGGCAGAAGCAGAAGCCAAGCTGTTGGACGAGTTGCAGCGGATACAGGTGAGTGAATACGTGCTGCCCCCCTCGTTAATGGGTGACGAGCCATTTATCGCGCGCCTCAAGGCCATTCGCCCGGCCCGGCTCTCACCCATTGACGAGCAGGCGTACAATGTCAATTCGGCCCGCCAGGCGCTGATTGAACACCTGGGCGTGTCTACGCTTGACGCCTGCGGCTGCGAGCACTTGCCCCTGGCCATTTCAGCGGCGGGAGCAACCCTGCACTACCTCAAGCGCAACTTGACCACCGGCGGCGCCACCACGCCGCTCAAACACGTCAACCGGCTGTGGACCTTTTCACTCGCCGATTACATGATACTAGATGCCTCGACGCGCCGTAACTTGGAGCTGAGCTCTTCGCTGCACGAGGGCGGCCACTCGCCTCACACACTGTTCAACGTGCTCGATCACACCGTCACCGCCATGGGCGCGCGTCTGCTTAGGCGATGGGTGAGCCAGCCCCTGCTCGACCCGGCCCCGATTCACGCCCGGCTCGATGCCGTGGACGAACTAGACCACACCGCCTTTTTGCGCCGGGATTTGCGCCGCTTGCTCGATGGTCTATACGACGTCGAGCGCCTGGTGGGGCGCATCGGTTTTGGCAACGCCAACGCGCGCGACCTCATCGCCCTCAAGCGCACCCTGCTGCGTCTGCCGCAAATCAAAGCGCGGTTGGCCCAGACAAGCTCGGCCCATTTGCGCGAACTGGAAAACAGCCTGGACCCGCTGCAAGACGTGGCTGGGCTGATTGACCACGCCATCATAGACGAACCGCCGATCTTTGTGCGCGAAGGCGGCCTCATCAAAGATAGCTATGACCACTCACTTGACCAACTGCGCCAACAGGCTCTAAATGATAAGCAGTGGTTGAGCGAGTTGGAAGAAAAAGAACGCCAGAAAACAGGCATCAAGAAACTGCGTCTGTCTTACAACCAGGTCTTTGGCTTTTTCATCGAAGCGCCGCGCAGCGCCGCCGCCCTCATCCCCAAGGAATACGAACGCCGCGCCACCACCACGCATACCGAGCGCTATGTCACGCCAGAGCTAAAAGCGCGAGAGGCCCACATCCTTGCCACCGAAGACCGCATCAAAGGCATGGAATACGATCTCTTTGCCCAGGTGCGCGGCGCTGTGGCTGGGCACTCTGCGCGCTTGCAGGCCGCCGCCCGCATCCTGGCGCAGCTAGATGTGTTGTGTGCTTTGGCCGAAGCTGCGGCTCAGTTCAATTACACCCGGCCAGTGGTGGATGACGGCGACACGATCGAAATTCGCCAGGGCCGCCACCCGGTGGTCGAGCGTTTTATGCGCGAAGGCGAGCAGTTTGTGCCCAACGACATCCGGCTCGACCGTGACTCGCAGCGGCTGATTATCCTCACCGGACCAAACATGTCTGGCAAAAGCGTGCTGGTGCGTCAGGTGGCGCTGATTGTGCTGATGGCGCAAATGGGCAGCTTTGTCCCGGCCGAGTTTGCCCGCGTGGGCCTGACCGACCGCATCTTTACGCGGGCCGGCGCCAGCGATGATGTGGCGCGCGGGCGTTCGACCTTTTTGGTGGAAATGAACGAGGTCAGTTACATTTTGCGGCACGCCTCACCGCGCAGCCTGATTGTGCTAGACGAAGCCGGGCGCGGCACATCCACTTACGACGGCATCTCGCTGGCGTGGGCCATTGCCGAAGAAATTCACGATATCGTCGGCGCCAAGACGCTGTTTGCCACCCACTACCACGAACTGACCCGCCTGGAAGAGGCGCTAGGCCCAACCGTCAAAAACTATACCATGGCCGTGGCCGAATGCGGCAACCAGGTGGTGTTCTTGCGGCAGGTAATCCCCGGCAGCGCGGCCAAGAGCTTTGGCATCCACGTAGCGCAAATGGCGGGGCTGCCCGGGCGGGTGATTGGCCGGGCCGAGGATGTGCTGCAAGGCTTGGAACACGACCGAGAGCCAGAGCAGCCCACGCAATTGGTGCGAGAAGAACGCGCGGTATACGATGCCCGCGCCGAGCTATGGCACAGCCTCTTTCAACAACTGGCGCTGATAGACATTGCCAACCTGACGCCGCTGCAGGCGCTAAACTTGCTGAACGAGATACAGCTCAAAATCAAAGAAACATAGTATAACTCTATTGAAAAACCAAGAAGGACACAAAGCACACAAAGGATTTTAAGCAATACCGCAAAAGTTGCTAAATATCTCCCCCCTGCAAGCGTAGCGCAGCGGGGGGGATTGAGGGGGGGCCAATTGCCCCATAGCAAGTTTTGCTCCATTGCGATTTTAAGGTGCGGATTGACAAAACCCTTACCACTGGGGTTCATTTCGAACACGCTTCCCTTGAACTTTGTCCTTCGTGTACTTTGGTTAAAAATTCGTAACTGCTCAGGTCACAGAGCTACACTGAGGTAGCATAGAGATTCACAGAGGTTTTTACTGTCACTTCTCTGTGTTTCTCCGTGTGTTCTCGGTGAATCTTTGTGTAAGGACTGAGTAGTTACAAAAATTCCTGTTTTAGGATGGCCACGGTATGACACCAGCGAAAAAAATCGCATTACTGGCCGACAAGCTGCGAGATACTGCAGCAATGGGGCTGCACTTTGCCAAAAGCTTCCACGACGAGCTGGCCTACCGGTCGGTGCAGACAGTGGCAATGGAACTGCTGGCCCTGGCAAGTGGTGAACAATTGGAGCAGCTAGAGCCTTTGCGGGCCACTGTCTTTTCTCGCCCAACGCCAATGGCAGTGGGAGACGCCGCGGTGATCAATGAACAAGGGCAAATCCTCCTCATCCAGCGCGCCGATAACGGCTTATGGGCCATGCCCGGTGGGGCATTCGAAGTGGGCGAAACGCCCGCGCAAGGCGCTGTGCGCGAGGCGCTGGAAGAAACCGGCGTGCGCTGCCGGGCCGTATCGCTGGTGGGAGTGTTTGATTCGCGCCTGTGCAATACGCCCACCCGCCACCACTTGTATCAATTTGTGTTCTTGTGCGAGCCGCTGGATATAGAGCCAGAGCCGCCGTCACACTCCATCGAGATAATGGGAATGGGCTGGTTTCCAGAAGACGCCTTGCCAGGCCCGCTTGACCCAGGTCATGTAACAAGGATACCCGAAGCGTTTCGGGTGTGGCACGGCGACCCGCAACCCTATTTCGACAGAACATAGATGACACAACACATTCACATTCTAGACAAAGCCATTGCCGAGCGCATCGCCGCCGGCGAAGTGGTAGAACGCCCCGCCTCGGTGGTAAAGGAACTGGTCGAGAACGCCATTGACGCAGGCGCGCAGGCCATCTCGATCGAAATTCACGAAGGCGGCGTGTCGCTCATCCGCGTCAGCGATAACGGCAGCGGCATGTCTCGCGCCGATGCCCCGCTGGCGGTAGAGCGCTTTGCCACCAGCAAAATAACTGCCGCCGACGAACTGGATGCCATCAAAACGCTCGGCTTTCGCGGCGAGGCCCTGCCCTCCATTGCCAACGTATCGCAGCTAGAGCTTGTCACGCGAACGCGCGACGAGCTGGAAGGCACCCGCGTGCTCGTGGCAGATGGCCAAGTAGAAGCCAAGCTTGCCGGCGCGCCCATTGGCACCCAGGTCACTGTGCGGGTATTATTCTACAATGCCCCCGCCCGGCGCAAGTTCCTCAAAGCGCCGCTGCGAGAAACCGAGCTGGTCCAAAAAACCATCGTAACCTACGCGCTGGCCTACCCGCACATTGCCTTTCGCTTTATTGCAGACGGGCGCGAACGGCTGGGTTGGCCGGCGGCCACCCCCCTAGAGCGGCTGGGCGCTGCGTGGGGCGCCGACACAGCGACAGAAATGCTGCCGCTCAATTACACCAGCGTGGACCTGCGTGTGCACGGGTTCATCTCTCGGCCTACCCTGGCCCGCGCCAACCGCGAGCAGCAAGCCTTTTTTGTCAATCATCGCCCGGTGCGTTCCGGCCTCTTGGCCGTGATGCTAGAGCAGCCTTATGCCGGGCGGCTGCCGCCCAACCGCCGCCCACTGGCCGCGCTGTGGATTGACCTGGACCCACACTTGGTGGATGTGAACGTGCATCCACGCAAAGCCGAAGTGCGCTTTTATCAAGAGCGCGCCATCTATGGCGCTGTGGCCCAGGCCGCCAGAGATGCGCTGCGCGAATTTCCACTGCTACAGCCCGATGCCACCGATTGGTCGTTCGCCAACATCAACAGTGCCGAGCCTATTGCTTTTGCCCTGCGCGAACCCAATGCAGATTACAGCATCGGCCCCTGGCGCGCGGTGGGGCAAATTCACAATACCTTTATCCTCGCCCAAAGCGCCGAGGGGCTGGTGATTGTGGATCAACACGCCGCGCAAGAGCAGATTTTCTACGAGCAACTGACAAGTAGAGATTTTGCCCTAGCCCCCACCCAGACAATCGTGCAATTGATGCCCAATGAGGCCAAACTGATGGGCCAGCACCTAGAGCTATATCACGCGCTGGGTTTCAAGCTAGAGCCTTTTGGCGAAAACACCTTCCGGCTGGTTTCCGTGCCGGCCTTTGTCGCGCTCAATCCGCCAGAACTCGTCGCGGCGATGCTTCAAGAGCACGAGCATTACGGCGCGCTAGAAGGTGACGAGCTGCGCGACAAGCTGGCCGCCAAGATTGCCTGCCTCTGCGCCGCCAAAGCAGGCGACAGTCTCGATGCCGCCCAGCAGCAAACGCTGTTAGACCAGTTGGCGCAAGCCTATTCTCCCGCCACATGTCCCCATGGCCGCCCCATCTTTGTAACGTTGCGGCTGGAAGAGTTGGAACGCAGATTTCTAAGGAGGTAAATTCTATGATTAGCAATTTTGGAGAAACCAACGATATAGCCGTCACCGTGCTGGTTGACAATCGAACCGATCTGCTCGCCAGGTCAACCGATACGGTCAAATATTTCACCGACGAGGCCCTGGTAGCCGAGCACGGCTTTTCCGCTCTCATCCACCTCAAAGCTGCCGGCATAAAAATCCTGTGGGATGCCGGCATCACTCGCACCGGGCTGATGGAAAATGCGCGAAATATGGAAATCGACCTGACCCAGGTAGACAAGATCGCGCTCAGTCACGGACATGGCGACCACACCGCCGCAATGACTAACGCCCTAGAGGCTATCAACGTGCAGCCAGAATTCAAAAAGTGGGAAAAGGATATCCCGCTGGAAAAAATCATAGCCCAAACGCGCCCCCGCCGCACCCCGCTTGTCGCGCATCCCGCCATATTCCGAGAGCGCTGGGCGGTTGATCCCGATGGCACCAAGTATGGGCCAAACTTTCCCCCTTCGCGCGCCCAATGGGAGGCCGCCGGCGCAGACATTATCCTATCAGAAGGCCCATACCAGCTTGGCCCCGGCTGCTGGACCACGGGGGCTGTGCCGCGCCGCAGTTTTGAAAAATCGGGCGTGCCTTCAATCATGGCCTACCTGGAAGGCCAGGCACTCGTCCCCGATCACATCGAAGACGATCAGGCCATCATCATTAATGTCAAAGACAAGGGCTTGGTCATCGTAGCAGGCTGCGCCCATTCGGGCATTGTGAACACCGTCAATTACGCTCAAGAGATCAGCGGTGTAGACAAGGTGCATGCCATCTTGGGTGGGTTTCACCTGGCCCGGGCCAGCGATGAAGAACTGGGGCAAACCATAGCAGCAATCAAGCAATTCAGGCCGGCCATCGTCGCGCCTTCGCACTGCACCGGCGCCCAAGCCATCCATCAATTTGCCAGCCAGATGCCAGCCGAATTTGTCGTGGGGCTTGTGGGCGTAACCTTTCTGTTTTAGCGATGACAATGCTCACCTGGCAAATCGCAGAATACTCTAGCCTCCCCTATGTGCTGTTCAAGGTGCTCGCGGCCAATAGCCGCCAAGCGGCACTGCGCGAGGATAAAATTGCCTTTGGCGCTCACCCGCAGCAACACAGTTGGCTTTGCCTGCCAGATCAGGCCACAGCCACAAAAAACTCGTTGGTCTTTTTTGCGCATGGGGGCGGCTGGCGCATGGGCAACCCAGGGCAATTTCGCTTCATCGGCCATTTTTTTGCGCTGCTTGGCTTTCCAACAGTGCTGGCAGGCTATCGCCTGGCGCCAGGGTTCCAGTTTCCTGCCCAAATGCAAGACATCTATGCGGGGTTCGAGGCAGGGCTGCAAGCTGTGCGCGAGCGCGGTGTGCAAGTCGAGCGCGTTATCGTTGGCGGGCAATCTGCCGGCGCTCAATTGACTGCAGTGCTTGCTTATGATAGAGCTGGGCTGTCCAGTCACCACCTGAATCAAGAATTCTTGGCCGGCTTTTTCGCCATCAGCGGCCCGCTCGATTTTTCGGCCTGCAACAATTCAACTGCCCAGAGAATGATTTGGGATTATGTGGGCAACCGGCCCAACTGGGAAAAAGCCGACCCCATCCGCCACATTCGGGGAGGCGAGACGCTGCCTGTATTGTGCATTCACGGTGATCAAGACCCGCTGCTGGCTATACAAAACGCGCGCTCATTTGTAAGCAGGTTGAAACAGAGCGAGACGTGCCAGGCCGAATTGCACATTGTGCGTGGTGGGCATCACTCTGACCTGATCACCCTGTTTACAGACAATACTCTAGCCGCCCAGGTCTTGGCAAAATGGCTAACCGCCAGAGGAGATTGATGACACGCTTGCTTATTACCCTCTTTTCACCTGCCACTGGCACATGGGGTGGTCTGACGCGTGTGGTGGCCATTGCCAATGCCGCAGCCAAGGCCGGTCAGACAGCGGCCTTTTGCGCCTCTGGCCCTCTAAGGATTGGAAATTAAATAACTTGCCCACAGTGACGCCGAAATACGGGCAAAACGAGCTATAGATGAGCAAGTTATTTAATCCTTAGTCCTAAAAGCCAGCCTGCGGCAGCGCGGCTACCAGGTCTATTCGCTTCCGCCCACAACAATGTTTGGCCTGCCCACCCCACTCTCGCGCATCATCGAGCGGCGCTTTAACGCGCGTCAAGTGCAAGCAGCCGGGGCCGGTCTGATGGGCGAATTGCCCGATTTCAATGCAGCGTGGTTGAACAATGCTTTATTCCAGCGCGCCCAATGCGCAGCACGGGCGACCATTTTGGCAGAGCGCATTCGCTCTTACGGCGGGGCCGAGGCCGCTGTGCAAGCTATTGCTGATCGTATCTAAAGGGGGTGACCAAAATCAGCCGATCAATCTGTCACCCTGAGCGTAGCGAAGGGTCTCTATATTCAAAACGCAAGATTCTGGTGGAGGAAGCAAATAATGTCAACAGCAAAACAAACCGCTCTTATTACGGGTGCATCCAGTGGAATTGGCTACGAGTTGAGCAAGCTCTTTGCAGCCGATGGATGCAACCTCATCCTGGTGGCGCGTAACCGGCAGAAACTGGAAGAAATCGCGCAAGAACTGGGCCAGGCTCACACCATCAGCGTGACCGTTTTGGCCCAGGACCTAAGCGACCCAACCGCCGCAGACCAAATCTGGGCAACTTTACAGCCCCAGTCGCCGGCAGTAGACATTTTGGTCAACAATGCCGGCTTTGGCTTCCACGGTGATTTTGCCACAACAGATTGGGCCGAGGAATTGGGCATGCTCCAGGTGAATGTAATGACCCTAACTCGCCTGACCAAGCTCTTTCTGCCTGGAATGGTCAAACGCAAGTTTGGGCGCATCCTCAATGTTGGTTCAACGGGTTCTTTTAGCCCAGGGCCGCATATGGCTGTTTACTGCGCTACCAAGGCCTATGTGCTGTCTTTCTCAGAAGCCATTGGACAGGAATTACAAGGCACAGGCGTCAGTGTGACAGCGCTTTGCCCCGGTGTGACTCGCACCGGCTTTCAGGCGCGGGCAAACGTAGAAAATATTCGCTTTACGCGCAGCGGTGCGATGAGCGCCAAACAAGTGGCACAGATTGGCTACCGAGCCATGCAGCAGGGCCAGCGCGTCGTCATGCCCGGCTTTTTGAACTGGCTTTTGATCTTTTCAATGCGCTTTGTGCCCCGCTCGCTGGCAACCCGCATGGCGGGCCAGTTGATGGAATAAACCTGGCCGGTGGCAATCATTCTGCAAATGGGCGAGCAAAACGCTGCTCATACACACCATTTTCCTTTAGCTGGCTATCCCAGTAAAAACTGGCCCGGCTGGTCTTGACAAATAACATGAAAAAAGGCGCCATCCAGCGCGGATAGCGCTCGGGCTTGGCCAACTCGCGCAGCAGCGCCGGGTCAAACTGGCCCGTTTTCCCAAAAGTCTTGCCAATTTGCCGGAAAGACTCGAACAGCTTGCGCGTCATATTCTCAGGCATGATTTGTATGCCTTCACACCCACCTTTGACAATCGTGCCCAGGTAGCGGCTGCCCAGCCGGCGGGCCAGCTTTTCCAAATACTTTTCCACATGCCGCGAGTGCGCTGATTCTGGAAAGCCCGATTGCACCATAAAGCCAATGGGTGGGTTGCCCGCTCGGCGGCAGAGTGGCTCTAGCGCCTCGATAAAGGCCATGACAATTCCCGGCATGGCGTCGGTGTAGAGCGGAAAGGCCAGCAGCACACACTCGGCCTCGGCCAGAGCCTGGGCATAGAGATGGTGCTCTTGAGTGCGGTTCAAATAAAAGACCTCGCAGCTATTTCCGGCGCTCGCCTCAAAACCTTGCATAAACTGCTCAAGCAAAATCTTGGTATTGCTGCCCTTGCCTCGGGGCGAACCGTTAAAGATTGTTAACCGCATGCGCCACCTCCTCAACCGGCTCTAGCATCAATCTAGTCAAAGCTAGTCGGCTCTTTAAATTGAGAGCCGTCCGGCTCAAAATATCGCCAATAATCGCCACATCTTCATCGTCAGTATCTGCGCTCTTTTCCAGCAGCAGTCCTAGCAGCGGATAAGCAGCATATCTAGCCCGATGGTGGGCCTCAAAATTCACCACATCAAAGTATGGGTGTACCAATGGGATCAGCTTGTCCATCGTTTTCTTGAGCAGCGAACTGACAAAACCCATCCGCACCGGCGAGGCCAGCAGCGTGAAATCAGAATTAATCACAGCCCGGCAAACATCGCGCGAGGCATCTGCCGCCACGCACTCGCCAGGCTTTTTAACCCAACAGCCAAAGCAGCCTACACAGTATTTGATGTTCATCTCTCGCAAGGTGAGTGACTTGAGTTGGTGCCGTTTCCCTAGTCCTTCGCCCATCTGGCGCAAATAACCTTCAAAGGTTGTATTGTTAGGATCGGGGTTTCCGTTCAAAATCGTAATTCGCATATCTGCCTCCTGTTCAGCGCCCAGCGCTGAATGAATAACGAATGACATCTTGAGGGCAGCCATCAACACAACTGCCGCACAAGATGCACTCGTCGTTTTCCATGCTGCCCCTGTGCACCATGCCGTTTACGTCAAGGCTCATGGGGCAATTGAAGGTGCACTTTTTGCAATTGATGCACTTGTCTGGCTCGGCCCTCAAACGCAGCGAAGGCCAATTGGCCAGGTCGCGCAACTTGCGGCCCACTATCATAAACGGCGCCATCCAGCAAATAGCGTGACAGCCTGCCCGCCGGCCCGCCAACATGGCCAACCCCACAAATAGCCCCAGCACAACAAAGTAAATGACATAGTTTTGCGGCTCTGTAAGGGATACACCGTTATCGGTCATATAAAAAATATTTGCCTGACGGTAGCCGCCTGCCGATATCGCCGTGATTGCAATGAGGCAAACCCAGGGCGCCCAAATGAACCATTTGATCCAATCTAGCTTGCCTGCGCGAACCAACCTATCATTGACGGCAAAGCAGACCTCTCCCATGCCCGCGCCAGGGCAGGCCCACCCACACCACAACCGCCCAATAAATAAAGCCGAAAGGAACATTAGACCAAAAGCAACAAAGCTGCCGTTGATGACGCCCTCCGAAGCGCCGGCAATGACAAGGTAGGGCGAGAAATAATTGATCGTAACTGGAAACAGCAGCAATGATCCGATAATTAGCGCTTTTCTAATTCTTTGCCTGGTAGCTTGTTGCCTAGCCATTGTTAGCTCTTTCTCCGTTTGGTTTTGGGCTTAGCTTTGGGCGCAGCTGGAGCCTCCCCCGCCCGGAGGCGATAGATGACGCTCTCCATCCACTCTAGCTGCGACCGGGCCATGGCCACCCCGCTCTCCAGCGTCAATGACCAAAAGAACGCCGCGCGGGGCGAGCCAAACGCTTCGGACAGGCGCTCAATATCTTGGGGCACCTGTTCATAATGCTCGAGCAGCTTGCGCAAGTAATCCGCTCCTCGCTCGAACATGGGCAAGATATCTTTATCTGGCAGCAAGTCGGCAAAAAATACCTGGATCAACGCGGCGCTGCGCGGCTCTTCGGACGCTACGGGCATCGCCAACCAACGACGCAATTCCTTCCGCCCCGCCGGCGTGATGCGATACACCTTGCGGTCAGGCCGGCTTTCTTGCTCAACCAACTTCATTTCCACCAGTTTCTCTTTGGAAAGTTGAGCCAGCGTGCGATAGATTTGGCTCTGGTCGGCCGGCCAAAAGTGGCGCACCGAAACATCGAAAACGCCCTTCAAATCATATCCAGACTTGGGCGCATAATTAAGAAACCCCAAAACCGCATGTTTCAAAGACATAGACCCTCCTATAAGACAAGTCCATTATAGTATAGATCACATATATGACAAGTCCTATATTACCACCGCGACGGTTAATTGTCAACCCTTGTCCAGTTTTCTTTTTGCCTCGGCTGTGCTACAATATCAATAGGATTAAAATCTTTAAAGGAAAGGCTCATGAAAACCGACCCGATTCCATGGCTGCTCGAATCGAACGAACCGTGGACACGCTACCGCACACTTGTAGACCTGCTCGACCACCCCCAGGATGCGCCGCAGGTAAAGGCCGCTCGCGCTGCCATGTTGGCCCACCCCCAAGCAAAAAACCTTGTGGCCGAGGCCGCTGCCTGGCCCGGCCCGGCGATCAGGAGGCATAACGATGCCAGCCACCCCCTCTACAAGCTCAGCACGCTGGCCGATTTTGGCCTGCAAGCCAGCGACAAAGGCATGTCACCCATCATCAAAGCCGTGCTGGCGCACCAAGCGCCGCAGGGAGCCTTTCAAGTTGTGGTCAACATTCCCAGGGCATTTGGCGGGACAGACGAAGATATGTGGGCATGGATGCTGTGCGATGCCCCCACCCTGCTCTATGCGCTCCTGGCAATGGGCCAAGGCGCCGACAGACGCGTAAAAAAAGCCGCCGAGCACCTGGTTGGTTTGATAGACGACAATGGCTGGCGCTGTATCGCCGCGCCAGAACTGGGCAAATTTCGCGGGCCAGGACGCAAAAGCGACCCCTGCCCCATTGCCAACGTTTATGCGCTCAAGGCTCTGGCCCAAGTGCCAGAGCTGTCAGATAGCCCCGCGGCACATATCGGCGCAGAAATGCTGCTGGGGCACTGGGCGCAGCGCGCCAAAACCAAATTTTACCTGTTCGGCGCTGGCACAGATTTTTGCAAGCTAAAGTATCCGTTTGTGTGGTACGATATTTTGCACGTGGTAGATGTGCTCAGCCGCTTTCCGTTCGTCCATGCCGACAAGCGCTTTCGCGAGATGGTCAAAACCATCACCCGCCAGGCCGATAAAAACGGTCATTACACAGCCGGTTCGATGTACCTGGCCTGGAAAGGCTGGTCTTTTGCAGACAAAAAGGCCCCTTCGCCGTGGTTGACCCTTTTGGTGCTGCGGGTTCTAAAGCGGGTGGGCAGCGCCTGCTGACGGGCATCTGGCAATTGTGACGCACATCACACCCTAAAGCATTAAGCACGCTTGCCCGGTCAAGCAGTGCGCCGCTCATCCCATCACGGTTTTTGGCAGTTTGCCCCTCTGGACCGATTAATCCAGCCTAAACCCAATACCTTTCCCCTACCGCTGTCGCACCCTTATAATCGGCAATAAATCCCCAGTTTCCAGGTTGGAAACGGTAAGCTAGCCACTTGACAAATGAACAAAAAGTTCATATAATATGAACTATGAGTTCATATTGGGCACAAACCCAACTGCGCATTTTGCGGCTAGAAAAGCGAGGGCTGGTCACCCGCACATTTCGGCGGCTCGACCCCCAACGCCAACAGGCCATCCTCCAGGCTATCTTGGACGAAGCTGCCGAAAAGGGACCGGCTGACGTCAACATTAAGCAAATCGCCCTGCGGGCCGGGGTATCGGTCGGCTCGCTCTACCAATACTTTGGCAATCGCCAGGGCTTGCTGGCATTCACAGTTGAAGTGGTGGTGCAATCGGTGGTAGACTTGTTCAACTCTTTCCGGCCCCAACTGGCAGAACTGCCACTGAAGCAAGCTCTGGAAGCTTATCTGCTCGGTGGAATCGAGTGGAGCAAAGAGATGGCCGGTTTTACAATGTTTTTTGCGCGAGCAGCTTATCAGGGTGACCCCCAACTGAGCAAGACCGTTGTGCGGCCCATTGCCAATGTGATGCGTGAAGGAGTCCACGATATACTTGCCCAGGCTGCCGCGCGTGGCGAGATCCGGCCCGATGCAGACCTAGAAGCCACAACCCGGGTCATTCACGCGCTGATGATTGCCATTGGCGACGGTCAACTGCTGCCGCATCTCAACGCCTATTTTCAAGTCAAAGGAAGAGAAATGCCCGCAGAGCGCATATTGGCAGCAACCCTTGAACTGATTCTATGTGGAATAGGAACTGACAAAGCGATAACGGCTGAGAGCTAAAAGGTATAGCATGAAGCAAACACTCTGCTTCGCCCGCAAAACTCTGCTGGAATACTTGCGCGAACCGCTGTTATGGGGCTTGGTGCTGGCCTTTCCGCCGCTGATGGTGGCGATCATGTACTTTGCTTTTGGACAGCCCCAACAGAGCCTGGCGCGCACCTTGCGCGTGCTGGTCATCAATCAAGACAAGGGTGCGCCTGCTTGGCAGGCCGGGGCAGACCTGATCCAGGCCATGCGCGCAACAACCTTTGAAGGTCAACCAGTCTTTAGCCTGAACAAGCTGGATAGCGAGCCGGTTGCCCAGGTCATTCTGCAAGAAAACAGAGCCGCTGTGCTGCTCATCATTCCCTCAAATTTTTCCCAAAACCTACTGGATAAGCAAGCTCATCCGACGTCATCTCCTCCACCAGAAATCACATTGGTCGGCAACCCGGCTTCGTTCAACTATGTTTTTGCCAAGAGTTTCATCCAAGACCTGGTGCGCGGCTTTGTGCGGCAGGCAACCCAGCAAGCAGAAAACGTGATTATTCTCTACGAGTTCATCCCTGGCACCGGCAAATTATCTGATTTTGACTTTATGACGCCCGGCATGGTGGTTTTTGGGGTGCTGTTTCTCATCATTTCTACGGCTACCACGCTGGTGCGTGAGAATGTTGCCAACACACTTGTGCGCCTGCGCCTGACGCGCGCCCACGCCGGGCACATGCTCTTGGGCGTGGCGCTGGCCCAATTGTTGATCGTCGCCATCCAGGTGCCGCTGGCGTTTGGGGTAGCGGTGATGTGCGGGTTTGGCAGCAGCGGCAACATTTCACCGGCCTCACTGGCAATGGCAAGCGGCATTGGAATATTGTGCGGACTGTCGGCCATAGGCATAGGCTTGATAGTGGCGGCCTTTGCTCACAACGACGGCGACGCCACCAACCTGGCCATGATTCCACTGGTGCCAATGGCCTTTTTGTCTGGCGCAATCTATCCCATGCCCGCCCTACCCTTGTTTACCATCGCCGGGCAGGCGGTGAGCGTATATGACCTGATGTCTTCTACGCACGCCGCCGAGGCCATGCGCCGCATATTGGTCTATGGCGATAGCCTGCCAGAAATCACCTACCAGCTAGTCATGTTGGTCATTCTATCGGCAGTGTATCTTGGCATAGGGATAGCGCTGTACAAGTTCCGGCTAAAATAGCAGATGGCCTACAAGGAGCTTTATGTCTAACGTTGTTTTGCAAACTCTGGGTCTAACAAAACGCTACGGCTCGCTGGTTGCGGTTGATGCCCTTTCACTAGAGGTTTATGAGGGCGAGGTTTTTGGCCTTTTAGGCCCTAACGGCGCAGGTAAAACCACCTCCATCAACATGATGTGCGGGCTGCAAAGGCCGGATGCCGGGCAGGTGCTGTTGCGCGGGAAAGCACTCACAGGCCAAGAGGCCGACACACGCTCGCGCGTGGGGGTTTGCCCGCAAAACATTATCCTGTGGGAACGCCTGACATGCATCGAGCAATTGCAATTCATCGGCGAAATGTACAGCTTGCCCGGCAGCGAAGCGCGGCAGCGCGGCCTGCGCCTGCTAGAAGAACTGGGGCTGACCGACAAGCGCGATAAGCAAGCTCGCACGCTCTCTGGCGGGATGCAGCGGCGGCTCAACCTGATCATGGCCCTGGTGCATGACCCAGAGTTGGTGGTGCTAGATGAACCCGAAGCCGGGCTTGACCCGCAGAGCCGCGTGGTGGTGCGCGAGTATATCCGCTCGCTGGCTCGCCGCAAGACGGTGATCCTCACCACGCACAACATGGACGAAGCCGACCGGGTAGCCGACCGGGTTGCCATCATTGACCACGGCAAGCTGCTGGTGCTCGATACGCCCCAGGCCCTCAAGCAACAGGTGGGCCAAGGCGACGTGGTGGAAATCGGGTTGAGCGGGACAGCAAATACGGCCAGCCTGCACAGCGCACTGGCCGCGCTGAACGGGTCGCTAACCTTCAGCCTTGCGCCAGGCACGCTGATCGTGCGCGCGCTCAACGCCGTGGGGATGCTGCCCGCCATTCTAGAAACGCTGCAGGCCGCTGGTTTGCAGCCCGGCGACGTGCACATGCGCGAAAATACGCTGGAAGACGTTTTCATTCAATTGACCGGGCGGAGGCTGCGGGAATGAAGACGTTGGCCGTCGCTCGTAAAAGCTGCATCGAGATACTGCGTGAGCCGCAGCTCTTGGCGTTGAGCATTTTAGGGCCGTTGATTTTTCTGGCCGCCACCATTGCCAGTTACTCACGCCCCTTTCTGGCCACTCATCCCATCATGGTCATCAACAGCGCGCCCGGCGGCGCCATGCTGATTGATGAAATCAAGGCGGCGCGTTACCCTGATGGACGAGCAGCATTTGAAATTACGGAAATTGCCGATGCAGTTCTGGCCGAGCCAGCCTTGAAAGACAATTCTGCCACAGTGCTGGTCAAAATAGACCCGGGCGACCCAACCCTATCGGTCACACTGCGCGGCGACGCTCTAAACAATCGTTACTACGAGGCCACCGCGCTGCTCGACAACATTATCCAACGCTATGCCAATCGCCTGGCCGGAGAATCTGAGGCTGTGCACATTGTCGAGCGCCCATTGCAGGCCGGCGGGGTAGCCCAGGCGGGACCGCAAAAAGAGTATGACCTTTACGTGCCGGGGATGATTGTGTTTGCCATTTTGCTGCTTATCCCACAGACCGCCATGCCGCTAGGGCGAGAGGTGCGGGCCGGCACCCTGCGCCGGCTGCGCCTCAGCCAGTTATCGGCCAGCCAGTTGCTTGCAGGTGTGGGGGCGGCCCAACTGCTGGTGGCGGTGGTTCAAGTGGCGGTGGTGCTGGTCAGCGCAGTGGCGATGGGCTTTCACAACGAGGGGTCTGTGTGGCTGGCCATTGTGATTGGCGTCGCCATCAGCTTTTCGGCCATCGGCCAGGGGCTGGTGGTGGCCTGCTTTGTGGCCAACGACAGCCAGGCCATCAACTATGGCAGCGTGGTGACGATGATCCAAGTGTTTATCTCTGGGGCGTTTTTCCCCATGCCCGCCTCAACCTTGCTCACCATCGCCGGACACGAGATGACCCTGTTCGACCTGCTGCCGGCCACTCACGGCATGCTGCTCTTGCAACAGACATTGTGCTATGGAATGGGTTGGAACGCGATTGCCTTTCGCCTGGCAGTGATGATGGGACTATCGCTGGCCTATTTTGCGGCGGGGGCTGTTGTATTCAACCACTTGCAGATGAAACGGCCCTAAATAGAGAAACAAGGCTCAGGCATCATTTTGCCAACGGCCAGAAAATGGGCAATGCTGCCAGCGCCGCCGCACCAGTTACCAACGTCATGGGCAGGCCAACCTTGATAAAATCGCGGAAGGTGTAACCGCCTGGCCCCATCACTAAAATATTGACAGGGTGGCTGATTGGCATGATAAAAGCTGTGGAACTGGCTAGCGCCACTGCCATGGCAAATGTATATGGATTAACCCCCATCGCGCGCGCTGCCGCCAGCGCAATCGGCGCCACCACCACCGCCGTCGCCTGGCCCGACATGACCTGGGTCAGTCCCACTGTGAGCGCGTAAAACCCTGCCAAGATTACCATCGGCCCGTACCCACCCAAGGTTTGCAGCACGAGCTGCCCAAGCAAGGCGGCCGTGCCACTTTTGGCCATTGCCAGCCCCAGCGGCAACATACCAGCAATCAAAAACACCACGCGCCACTCGATGGCATGATACGCTTCATCCATCGTCAAACAACCCGTGATGACCGCCAGCAACGCGCCGGCCAGCATCGCCTCGGCCACCGGCAGCCAGCCGACAGCCGCGACTAGCACCGATAGGGCCATGATACCTACCGCCAGTGGGGCCTTGGCCGGGCGCTGCGCCTGGTAGCCTTCTGGCAACAAGACCAGATAATCCGGCTCGGCTTGCAGCACGCGCGCCTTGTCCAGTTCGCCGTGGACGAGCAAGGCGTCTCCAAAACGCAAGGGCATATCGCCCACGTCGGTGCGAAAAGGCCGCCCTTCCCGCCACAAAGCCACCACCGATAGCCCATACTTTTCCCTAAAGTGAATCTGCTTGATGGTGCGCCCAACCACAGCCGAGCGGGGAGCCACCAGCACTTCAAACATTCCGATTTTGTCAGACGACAAATCGCCTTGCCAGGCCACATCCATCAACAGATTCAAGCCGCGCTCAGTCAGCTTTGCCACGCGTTCCTCGCGCCCGGCAATCAGCAGGATATCGTTGACATACAAAATGTGGTCGGGTTTGGGAGCCAGGGCAACGTGCCCATTGTGCACAATCGCCAGCACGCTCAACCCCAGGCGCTCACCGATATCGCTCCGGGCCAGGGTACTGCCGGCCACAGGCGATCTGGGTTCCACGCGCAGTTCCCACAATCGCTCGCGCAATTGATACAGCTCACTCAACTCTTGGCGCAGCACACGCACGCGTGAAATGTGCTCCAACGGATGACGATCGGGCAGCAAGCGCCAACCAATCAATACCATAAACAGGGTGCCTGCCAATGCCACAACGCCCCCCGTCGGCGCAAAGTCCAACACGCCAAAGGCCGATAGGCCATCATCGCGCAGCGCGGTGCTCACCAAGATGTTGCTGGTGGTGAACAGGGTGGCCATGCCGCCCAGAATGGTGCCAAAGGCGAGCGGCATTAATAACTTGGAGGGGCAAATTTTGGATTGCCCGGTCAATCCCATCACAATCGGCAGCAGCACCGCGCCGGCGGCGATATTGTTCATAAACAGCGATAAAAGACCGGCCGCCACAATGACCAAAGCAACCAGGCGGGTTGCGCCGCCGCCCGCCAGGCGCAGCAACCCAACACCTAACTGGCGGGTTGCGCCAGTGCGATGCAGAGCGTTGGTCAAAATAAACAGCGACATGACCGTAATGACGGCCGAGCGGCTAAAGCCGGAAAAAGCCTCTTGCGGCGAGAGCACCTGTGTGACAGACATTGCAATCAACAAGAGCAGCGCCACCAGATCGGCGCGCAGCGCCTGGCTGATGAACAAAACCATCGCTGCGCCCATTAGAACGAGCAATATGATTTGGGGTTGTGTCATAAAGCACCATTCGCAAAAAATTCAAGGGACAATCATATACCAGTTCGGCTTTTTAGGCAAAGAAACGGGTAACTCCCAGGCCGGTATCTAGCTAGTGTCTGTCCCACCTCCCCCGTAGCTACCGCATCCCCATGCGGTAGCGGCAGGCAGAGGGATGCCTGCCTACAGGTTTTGAGACGCGAACTAGCTAACCACCAAAACGCCAAGTCACAAAGTAAAAAGAGGTTCCCCGTTAGTAACTGCTCAGCCCTATCCTTCGACTACACAGCGCGCACCCTGAGCGGAGCGTAGCATAGTCGAAGGAGCGCGCTGCTCCGCTCAGGATGCTGAGCAGTTACCCCCGTTAAAATTTTGGCGAGGTCTTGTGCCTTGGTGGTAAAAAGGCGTGATATAATGTTGCACAGGGGAAAGAGGGCATCGAATGCAATCTAACTTGATCATCCCACTAGATAGCGACCTGGCATCTTTATCGCTTGTTGGAGGCAAAGGCGCCAACTTGGCCCGCCTGGCCCGCGCCGGTCTGGCTGTTCCCGGCGGGTTTCTGGTGACCACGGCTGCTTACACAGCCTATGTGGCTGCCAACAACATGGCCGAATGGATTGCGCAAACTGCAAGCGCCGCCAATTCTGCCGATTTAGCTTCATTAGAAGCTGCCTCGCAAGCAATCCGGGCGCGCTTTACGGTAGACACGCTCACGCCAAAACTGGCCGAGGCGCTCAAGGCGGCCTATGCCGGCTTGGGTCGTCCAGCGGTGGCAGTGCGCTCGTCGGCCACTGCCGAAGACCTGCCCGATTTATCATTTGCCGGGCAGCAAGACACTTTTCTCAATGTCGTTGGGCAAGAGGCGCTGCTACAAGCCGTGGTGGCATGTTGGGGCAGCCTGTGGACAGCGCGCGCCATCGGTTACCGCGCTCGCAATAACATCGCTCGAAACAATATTGCCCAGCAAGGGCTGGCGCTGGGAGTAGTGATCCAAGAGATGGTGCAGAGCGAAGCGGCGGGCGTCTTGTTCACGGCCAATCCTCTCAGCGGCCTGCGCACCGAGATGGTCATTGACGCCACTCTGGGGCTAGGTGAGGCGCTTGTGGCAGGCTTGGTAGAGCCAGACCAATACACAATAGACACCACCGGCCGCCAGATTATCCGCAAGACAATGGGAGCCAAAGCATTGGCAATTCGCGGACAGGCCAGCGGAGGCACAGTTAGAGTGACAGAGCAAGCCGCCACTCGCCAGGCGCTGCCCGATGAGGCCATTTTGACCCTGGCAGAGTTGGGGCAGCGTGTGCTAAAGCTTTATGGCACGCCCCAAGACATTGAATGGGCCTGGGCCGGGGGGCAATTGTTCCTGTTGCAATCGCGCGCCATCACATCGCTCTACCCTGTGCCAGAGGGCTTGCCGGCCAATCCCCTGCACATACTGCTATCATTCGGCGCGGTACAGGGAATGTTAGACCCCATGACACCCCTGGGGCGCGATGTAATGCGCGGCATTGTCGCCCAAATAGGGCCACTCTTTCGCATGCGCATCACAAGAGAAACGCAGCGGGCACTATTTGAAGCGGGCGAAAGGCTATTTATCAATGTGACGACCCTGGCCCAAAACCAGGTGGGGCGACGATTGCTGCAAGGGGCATTGTCTTTTGTCGAACCAGGCGGCGGGCAATCGCTCAGGGCAATCTTGAACGACCCTCACTGGGGTCAGCCAGGCCGGCCGCGCTTGCGCACCCTGGCGCAATTGGCCCGCTTCTTTTTCCCCATCTTGAGGCGGGTGTTTAGCTATTGGCGCAATCCAGCCGCCGGGCGCGCGCTCATTCAACAAGTAGACCAAGCTGCAACCGAGGAGTGTCGAGCGCGCAGCGTAGCCGCCAAGACACTGGCCGAGTGCATTGCCCTGATAGAATTTGGAGAAAAGCAGCTTGAGCAAAGCGTTATTCCCTATTTCTTGCCCGGTGTCATTTCTGGCGTTGCAATGTTTCAATTGCTCAATATTGCAGCCAGAGGAGTGCCAGATGGCGCGCAAATGGCGGCCAAAGCCACCCGCGGGTTGCCCCATAACGTGACCACAGAAATGGATTTGGCCTTGTGGGCTACCGCGCAAGCTATACGCGCCGATGCGGGATCAGCGGCTTTGTTTGCGCAAGCCAAGGCTGGTAAGCTGGCGTCTGAATGGCAAGCCGGGCGCTTGCCCCCGGCAGCACAAAATGCGCTAGACAGCTTTATGCAGCATTACGGAATGCGTGGGCTGGCAGAAATTGACCTAGGGCGTGCCCGCTGGCGCGAAGAGCCTACCCACGTTTTCAAGATCATGCAAAGCTACCTCAACATCACCGACCCCGCCCAAGCGCCCGACGCGCTCTTTGCGCAAGGCGCGCTAGCGGCCCAGGCTGAGATAGAGCGACTTGTTGCCGCCGTGCGCCAGACGCGCGGGGGATGGCTAAAAACCAAGCTGGCCCGCTTTGCCGCCAGCCGGATGCGCGCGCTGATGGGGCTGCGCGAAAGCCCCAAGTTCTTTGCCATTCGGACTATGGGAACGATTCGCCAGACATTGCTCAAAAGTGGACAAGAACTGGCTGCCAGAGGCACACTAGCCCAGCCTGACGATCTGTTTTTTCTATACATATCAGAACTAAAAGCACTGGCCGCTAAAGAGCAACGCGATTGGCAGGCGCTCGTTACAGTGCGACGACATACCTACGAGCAAGAAGCGCGCCGCAAGCAGGTGCCCAGGCTGCTGCTGAGCGATGGGCGAGCTTTCTTTGCCGGGCTAGGGGCTGATAGTGGCTCTGCCGAGTTTTCTGGCAGCCCCGTTTCTCCGGGCATTGTTGAAGGCACAGTCCATATTGTGCTTGATCCACGCGAGGCGCAACTGGCGCCCGGCGAGATATTGGTGTGCCCTGGCACCGACCCAGCGTGGACCCCGCTCTTTCTGGCCGCAGGCGGTCTGGTGATGGAGGTAGGCGGGATGATGACACATGGCGCGGTGGTGGCGCGAGAATATGGCATCCCGGCGGTGGTGGGCGTGCATCAAGCAACAACCCATCTACGCACCGGCCAGCGCATCCGCCTTGATGGCTCAACCGGGCAAATTGAGCTAGTACCCTAATTTTAGGCCCTAACCAAAAATATGTTGCAGCGCCTCCCAGGCGGCCTGCTCTTGGTCGGCGATGGCGCTCAGGGGAGAGGCTGCCTCGGGCAGGCGAGAGGCCGGATCAGGGGCCTCGGAAGCGTCTTTGGCCCAGGCAGCAAAGGCCTCCCAGGCGTCACCGATGCGCTTGAACGTGGCG
>JBGSMF010000206.1:0-23126 GCA_041740315.1 Thermoflexales bacterium | reverse complement strand
GTCAGCGCGCCGCCCTCACGCCCGGCCGTCGATCTGGAAGCATACTGCCTTTCGGCAGTGCTGCGCGCCAGCGAGGCGCTGGCCGCGTTGGATGACGCTTTTGACCAGGTTGATTTGCCAAGGTTGAGCGTGGACGACTTTGGCAACCCGGCGCATGGGCAAATCTTGGCCGCTATACGGCAGGCAATCGCAGATCAAGACAACCCATCCAAAGACGATGCAGCCGAACCCGGAGAAATCCGGCATCTGGTGGATGAGTCTTTGCTGCCTGTGCTGGATGAAATTGAAGCGCTGCCCACCCGCCCTGGCGATCAACCTGTTGATGGAGCCATCAAAAGCGCTTTGCGGTTGCGCGAACGCAAGATACAACGCCGGAAACAAGAATTACATGCGCTGATTCAATCGGCCGATGACCCTGCAGACCAAGACTTGCAGCAGTACATTGTCGAGGCTCAACGCGCCAACACCGAAGCGATGCGCAAGCTTGACCGGGTGATGCGCAGCCACGAGTGGCTGCAACAGAACACAAGTGTGTTTTAATGTTCGTGCGGTTAAAGGATTGCTCTGTTCAGAGAACACTTGCAAAAAATTCTAAGCATTTTTACATGCCCGAAGGGCAGTAGTGTATTATTGCAAATGAGATATAATTATTGATTGAGATGAATGAACAAATGAAAGCCGATCTTAGACACGCTGCTCACGCCGGTTCAGAGCAAAACGAAGAACTGGATCCAGAGTTGGGCCCGGGCGACGATTCAATATTGGAAACGGAAACGGATGCCCTGGAAGAAGACTCGATCCAGGACATGGACGAAGACATCTTTGATGAAGGGGAAGGTGGCTACACTGATGAGCCGCCAGAAGCCGAATTGGAAGAGATCGAGCAAGAGCTGGAAGAAGAAAGCGAGGACCTCGCCTGGCAGCCCGATCTGATTGACGACCCGGTCCGAATGTACTTGAAGGAAATCGGCCTGGTGCGCTTGCTGGACCCCGATCAAGAAATGTGGCTGGCCATTCAAATGAGCGCCGAAGTTCGCCTGGTAAAGATTCGCAACCAGCTCGCTGCCCGGCTCAAGCGCGCCCCTCGCCTGGAAGAGATCATCCTGGATATCTATCAGAACTTGTTGCCGCCGGCCTGGCAAAGCGTTGAACGCGCATGCCACAAGGTGCGCCTCTCGCCGCCCGACCTGTCCATTTTAGCCAACGAAGCGTTGTCGCTGCGCACCGGCCGCCCGATGGACCTCCAATCGCACTTGCGCCCATTTCTCAACAACGAGCGCGGCGAAAAAATACAACCCATCGGCAACGAGATCACAGCGGCATTGTTTGAAGTGTTTGTGCTGGCATATTTGTTGCCGCCCGAAGCGATGGAATGGCTGGTGGCTCAGTTGGGCCGCAAGCGCGCGCTCCCCTCGGCCAAGCTCTTTGCCGCCAAGCTGCCCGATAGCCGGCAGTTGGGCCAGCTCTTGCGCAACGACATCGTCGTCCGCGCCGAAGACGCCAAGCGCGCGCTGATCCGCGCCAATCTGCGCCTGGTGGTCAGCGTGGCCAAGCGCTATGTGGGCCGCGGCATCTCGTTCCTCGACCTGATTCAGGAAGGCAACATTGGCCTGCTGCGGGCCGTGGAAAAATTCGATCACACCAAGGGCTACAAATTCAGCACCTACGCCACCTGGTGGATTCGCCAGGCCATCAGCCGGGCCATTGCCGACCAAGCCCGCACTATTCGCATTCCGGTGCACATGGTCGAAACGATCAACCGCTTGCTGCGCACTCAACGCCGGCTCACCCAAGAGTTGGGCCACGAGCCTAGCTCGGAAGAATTGGGCGTAGAGATGGGGCTGATCACCTCGGCCGAGGCCCTGGCCGTGCAACACGCATGGGAACGCGGCGAACGCGTTGACCCGGCCCTGGAGCGCAAGGTGCGCCATGCCGCCGCCCAGGTCAGGCGCATCATGCGCATCAGCCAAGACCCCATCTCGCTGGAAACGCCCGTGGGGGTTGAAGAATCTAGCTTGCTGGGCGATTTTATCGAAGACGAAACAATGCCCGGCCCGGTTGACGCGGCCACCACCCAATTGCTCAAAGAACAGGTCCAAAGCGTCTTGGATCAGCTTTCCAAGCGCGAGCGCGATGTGCTAGAAATGCGCTATGGGTTAAAAGACGGCCAGGCCCACACTCTGGAAGAAGTGGGACAGCTATTGGGCGTCACCCGCGAGCGCGTCCGGCAGATTGAGAGCAAAGCGCTGAGGAAACTGCGCCACCCCTACCGCAGCCGCAAACTGCGTGATTACCTGGCGTAGGCATTTGTCTCATTGGGTACCTGCTGAGCCCCCTGCTAAGCAGGGGGCGACCTCATTTGACGATTTGCCGAGTTTGTGTATAATTTGGTCACTCTATCCTCAGTAGCTCAATAGGCAGAGCAATCGGCTGTTAACCGATGGGTTCCAGGTTCGAGTCCCGGCTGAGGAGCAAGCGGCCTGCCCTAGTTTGCGGCAGGCCTTTTTATTTGCCTGGCTCCCGCCGCTACATGCTTCCCAAAATAGACAATCTATGCTAGTATTCTTGAGAAATAACATAGCCAACGTATCCCCACACCCTGTCTGCGCCAGGCAGGCTGCACTCCCGAAGGGGCCAAGCGCAGCGCAGGTGCAAGCCTGCCCTGGACGGGCAGTCCAGGGTGTACGTTGGCGAACTGGCATGGGGATGCCCGTCCTGCTATTTCCGATAAGGTCTGTTACTTGCCCAAAAGGCAGTAACTTTCCGGGTGTAATGGTCAATGTCCAATTTATCTCCTTCCGCGCTGATGGTCATTGCCAGCTTGCCTATCGCCTGGTCTGGAGCGATCCTGCTGGGCTATGCCCTGGATAGAATCGGTGGGGCAATCCTCCTGGCAGGGCTGTCTTCTTTGGGCCTGGTATTTTGTTTCGTTGGGGCTGCATTCTACGACTGGACCGGGTTCTATGCCGCCATGCTCCTGGTAGCCGGCCTGGCATTTCTGCTGGGAATATTAATATCGGGCAAGCGCCGGGGCGGCATCTTGTTCAGCTTGCTGTGGCTTGGTTTATGCGCCGTGTGCGTCTTGGGTTATCGCTCGACCTACGACGAAGCTTTTGCGGCCGCCCAGCAAAAGGCCTACCTGACAAATTACAAAATTGCTTATCGCGCAGACTATCAAACAGCGTATGCCAAGACCTACCGCGCCGTCTATCAAGATGCAGGCCGCTTGGCCGCAGAAGCCGCCGCCCGGCAGGCCGGCCAGCAAGCCGGCAGAATCGCCGGTGAAGCAGCCGTCTTGCTCCTCAGCCAGCAAGCAGGCCAGCAGGCCGGCCCACTTGGCTTGTACTTGATCAGTTTCCCGATGGTCATAATCTTTTGGGGAGCGGCCATTTTCATTTCGCAGCAATCGCTCCCCTTTAGCGACCCAGTGGCTTGGAACGACCGGCTCCTGGCCTTTCAAGCTCTCATCACCTACCTCCTGGGCACCAACTATCCCTACTATGCCATTGAAAACCGCAAGGCAACTGTGCGGGCGCCGGGAAATGAATCACTAGAGTCTTTTGCCGGCCCCGGCATCATCATCTCAAGCTGCGACCACACAGTAATCATCTCGGATGAGACGCAAATCAAGGCAGTCAAACGGCCCGGCCTCTCATTCACAGAAATATCAGAGACCATTGAGCAAGTCATTGACCTTAGAATCCAACAGCGCGTGTTTCAAGTTGAAGCGCTGACCAAAGACGGCATCCGGGTCAAGGTGCCAACCGGCGTTGTCTTTAGGCTCCATCCCGATTGGCCCCCGGCATCCCCCTCCCCTTCATCCAAGACCAGGCTCTGGCCCGAACCGGGCAAGCCATTCCCATACAAATCAGAGGCCATTTTCAGCGCGCTGCAACAACAGCCCATCGAGCACTTGCACGAAGAGCGGGGCGGCAAGGTCGTCCAAGTCAAGCAAAAGCGCACCTGGGATGAAATGGTCAGCACGATCGCCGCGCGGGTCATTCGCCGCGTCATCAGCGAGTACACCTTTGACGATTTATGCGCCCCGCATAGCCCTGACCGAAAGCCGCGCCAGGAAATCGCAGGCAAGCTAGAACAGCAATTGCAAAAGGAGCTAGAGTCTATTGGCATCGAGGTGGTTGGAAGCGGTATTAGCAACCTGCTGCCCGCCGACGAAGCCCTGTTGCAACAGCGCATTGCCAACTGGCAAGCAGAATGGGAGCGCCGGATGGCGACCGAAATGGGCCAGAGCAACGCCGAATATATCCGCCTGGTTGAAAATGCGCGCGCCCAGGCGCAGGCAGAAATGATCCGCACCATCAGCGATGGGCTTGAACGCGCTAGGGCCTCCGACGCATCCATTTCATCAGAGGTGATTGCCCTGCGCTTTGTCGAGGCGCTCGAGGAAATGATCCAAAACCCGGCCCTCCAGCAGGCATTGCCGGTTTCGTCTATCCAGACGGTCCAGACAATGAAACAATCACTTGAAGATTCAGACTAGGCGGGTCGGCTGCGCCGACCCGAAGCAGTTTCGGACAAAGCCCAAAACTGCGGATGGGCGGCGGGTCGGCTGCGCCGACCGCCTCATTTGCGCAAATTTCGGGTCATAATGAACACATTACGCAAATTGTTCACATGGGTTAAACAGCGCGGTATATGGCCGGCGCTGGCCGCATTGATGCTGCTATTATGCGCCGATATAGAGCAGCATGCCCTCCAACAACAATGCGCCGTCTTGGGCTGCGTGGCGCAAGATCAACTCTCGGTCCGCCTGGCGCGAAATGCTCTGCTATTGTCTGTGACATGCGTCATCTGGACAATCTTGGGTGCTATGTTTGTGCGGGCGGTCTATGGCCTCAAGTCACTTGGCGACGGGGTCAGCTTTATGCTGCTGCGCCTGGCAAGCGGGGTTTTATCGGGGCCAGAAGAAACTGTTAAAGACGGCAAGCTCATGGCTACCAGCAAAGAGCGCGTGGTGCGCGTGGGTGGGCCGGCGCGCTTGATCATTCATGGGAATTCAGCCGTGGTGCTGGAAAAAGCGGGCAAACTCACGCGGGTAGCCAAAGGCATAGTAGACTTGGGGGATTTTGAAAAGGTTTGGGATGTTGTAGACCTGCGCCCGCAACATTGGGTACACTCTGTGGATGCCATGACCAAAGACGGCATTCCGGTCCGCTGCCAAGCAGATGTGTCATTTCAGATAGACAATGGTGAAAAACAGCCCACCCAAGACGAACCCTACCCGGCCACAGAGCACGCCATCTTTGCTGCCGCCACTCGCAAATGGATGCGCGAGGCTGGCCGCAACGAGGATGACCAGACCTTTGATTGGGCCCGCAAGGCAATCATCGGAGTGGCAGATGGGGCCTTGCGCAGCATACTGGCCCAATACACGCTGGATCAGGTTATTGGGCCTGATGAAGCGGACCAAAACCATCAGCGGTCTAAAATCGAGGCTGAACTGAGGGCCAATCTCACAGCCCTGTCTGGTTTTGGCGTCAAGGCCACCAGGGTGGAACTGGGTGATATCACCGTCGGTGATCAAGTTGCGCAGCAGCGAATCAAGGCCTGGCAATCCTTCTGGAAGCGTTGGGCCTTGGAGCGCGAAGCTAAAGGCGAAGCTAAACGGCTGCAATATATCGAAGCGGCCAAGGCCCAGGCCCAGGCCGACATGATCGTTGCCATTACCGAGGCATTTCGCTCTTCAACCGAGGCCACGGCAACCATACCCTCACAACTCATTCTCCTGCGCATGTCCGAAGTGCTTACACATGCTTCTTTTGATTCACGCGGCGGACGGTTCTTTTTGCCGGCGGAAATCTTGCAAATGATAAAGGAAATATCTTTGGGGGCCAACCCCAAGCCAACCAAAAACCAAGACGTACCGCCTGCTTCTGCTGAAACCAAAAGACCAGCTCCTAAAAGAGCATTGGCTCGCCTACACATAGATCGCGACCTGGAAACATTTTCACAAACAGAGCAACAACAGCTTGTTACATCCATTGCAAACAAATTAAAGATACCAGAAGACGAAATCCAAGTGTTATATAAAATTAAGGAAAGTGCTTTTGTGATTTTGGAGATGCCAGACGATGCAGCAATCCAGTTGAAAAAATCTTGTGATAATCGAGATCCAGACATAGCAAAGCTTGGAATCACAAAAATCGAGGTCCGATTGCTTTCACTCCCTCCCCACGCCACTATACCGCAACTTGCCCAACCAATCCAAGATTTCCCTAACGAACAAGGGATTATTCACCAGCTACGTAATATACTCATAGAACATTTCAGTGAGGACGAACTCCGAGATCTTTGCTTCTTTGAACTTCAAGACGTGCCAGACATGGATTACGACAGTTTGCCAGGTACTGGAAAAAGCAACAAAATCAGAGAGATGATTGCACATTGCAAACGTCACGGGAAATTAATCCACCTGATAAAAACCTGTCAAAAGTTTCGTCCAAGTGTTGCATGGGGTATAGCTTTCCCCAGTTCGGACGACTCTTTCACTTATGCTAAGTAAAGACCTTACACAGCATGGATAAACGCTTGAACAGTTCGGAAAGCGTCCTGGTCATTGGCGCTGCATCGCTAGACATCAAGGGCCGCCCGGCGGCGACGCTAGTGCCGGGCACATCGAACCCAGGAAGTATCCGGCACAGCACCGGCGGGGTGGCGCGCAATGTGGCCGAAAACCTGGCCCGCCTGGGCGTAGAGACCAGCCTGCTTTCGGCGGTGGGCAACGATGAGGCCGGCGAACTGATCCTGCACCAGGCCCGCGAAGCCGGCATAGACACCAGCCAAGTCGTCGTGGTAAAAGACGGGCGAACGGGAGCTTATGCGGCTGCGCTCAACCCCGATGGCAGCCTGAATGTGGCGATAGATGACATGGCAGTGATGGAAGCCATTACCCCGCGCTATCTCTACCACCGGCGGCGATTGTTCGCCCAGGCAGCATTGGTCATTGCCGATGCCAACCTTTCACCAGAGGCCCTGGACATGCTGTTCAGATTGACCCGGCATTATCGGGTGCGGGTGGCAGCCGACCCCACCTCAACCATACTGGCCCCACGATTGAGGCCCTACCTGAGCCGCCTGTATATGATCGCCCCCAATGCTACCGAGGCATCCTTCTTGTGCAGTTCGCCGGTGCGTAATTACGACGAGGCCCTGTGGGCAGCGCGATATTTCATTGCGCAAGGAATATCGCTAGTTGTCATCACATTAGGAAAAATGGGACTAACGTATGCCACTTTGGAAGAAAGCGGCCATATTCCTGCCATTCACGCCGAGGTGATGGACCACACCGGCGCCGGCGACGCGCTGACCGCTGCGGTCGTCTTTGGCATCCTCAACGAGTTTGACGCGGTCGAATCGGTGCGCCTGGGCTTGGCCGCCGCCACCCTTACCCTCAAGTGCCCCGAAACGGTCTGCCCGTCCCTCAGCCTGGAAAAGCTGTACGACCAGTTGGCGGGGTAAAAAAGGAAATTCCCATACTCTCAGCCTATTTTTCGCACCCGTAGGCTTGCATCCCCATGCAAGCCGGTTGTCGGCAATGTTCGCGCACACCCTGGACTGCCCGTCCAGGGTGTGCGCGAACTGCGAAATCCAGGCTCAGGAAAAACACAACGGGAGCAGCCCTTGCAAGACCGGGCTGCTCCCGCTTATTACGCAGGATTTTGCAAGCTGCCCTATGAGGTCGAGTCAGAAGTTTCAGGCAAACCACCCGTTCCGATCTTTTGCTGGAGCATGTCCATCGTCTTGACCATATTTTCCGGCAGATAGAGGCTCGATTCAAAAGATGTGCGTTTGAGAACTTCGATAAAGCTGAGGGTGACCAGGCCCGACGAGACGCGACGGCCATGGTGCGACAGCTCGGCAAATACGTCGGCGGTCTTGTCTAACAATCGCGTGCGAACATCGGCCCTGGCCTTGGCCAAAATCTTGGCGCGCTCGGTCTTGCCTTCAACAATAGTCTTGTACATCTCGTGTTCTCTCTCGGCGCGCCAGCCTTCAATCCATTGCTCCAAAACCTGGCCTTTCAGTTTAATGTCTCCCAGGGCCACATGCAGAATCTTGACGCCGAAATTGGGCGCGCCACGCTCTAGCCCCTTTTCCAGCTCTTGGCGCACTTGCTCTCGGCAGGCCGGATCAAGGAGCTGGTCAAGCGTATAGCGGGCCAGGATAGCCCGCATAAGCCCTTCCAGGTCGCCAATGATGACCCGTTTGGTCCAGGTCATTAGCCTATCGGGTTCGGTTCGCCACGCATCACGCACCCACTTGCACGTGGCGGCTTTAAAAATATCTTCATCCGTGTCTCCCACCTGGAACCTGGCGGAAGCCTCGTACTCGATGGGGATTCCATCGTGCGTCACGGCATTGACAGGGAACTCCCAATGCTGGGGGCGCAAATCAATGACGTCCCATACTTTTTCAAAAGGCTCTAGTGATGGGAATGCTGGGCCGCGGATTACCCGTGTCAGACGGCCGGCTTGTTCCAACATCACCGCATTGTATTTGCGGATGACCAACCCTCCCGGCCCGCCGATCTTTTTCACCCCATCTTTGCCCATTAGGACATTCCCTTCTCCAATGATGAGATAAGGGCCGAATGTCATCCGGCCAAATACCTGATAGTTCAAAAACTCGCTGCCTTGCCCATCATCCTTCAACCCATAAACAGCGCGTATAAAGCGCGCCGTCACCCGCCAGGCCGTCATCACGGCGATCGCGCCCAAAACCAAGCTTAACAACAGCGGCAGCGGCTCAAGCTTAAAATCTCCCCACAGAGGTATGAGCAAAGCCAGCAACACCAGGGCCACCACCAGAAATATCAAAGGGAGTACTTTGATTAGAGATCTGGCAATATAGTTAAAGAATTTATCTAGTTTGAACATGGTTCACCTCGCAATTACGCCCGCTAACGACCGCGGCGCGACAAGAGCTGCTTGATCAGCGCGTCTTCTGAAGGCAATCCTCGCTGTTTGTCTGAGGGAGGCGCGACTAATTGCGGCTGCTCTGCTTCGCTCAAGGCCTCGACCAACTGAAAAGCCAACATTTCATCCGCGACCTCATCTGCGTGCATCAAGATCCTGCCCAGTTCATTCATCACCTCAAGCTGCGCCTCGGCTGCCACTGGCTCTAGCTGCCGGGTGATTTCGGCATCTGTTTCTCCGCGCTCTATTTCGATCTGGCGCTTCCATCCGGCTGCCCAGTTTCGAATGCGCTGTTCAACCACGTCATCAGGGGGCTCAATGTTGCTGATGCCGCCGCCTACTGTTTCAATGCCCAAGGGCAACATGGTCTCTTTTAATTTGGCTCTAAAATCGCCAGCAATCTTCACGCGCGGGTCGCCCGGCGCATGCAGTTGATTGCAGGTGTAATTTAAAATAATGTCTTTTAGAATGGGCGGCCCCATCATCAACACCAATTCTTCCCACAGAGTTCGTTTGGCATCTTCGGTGGCCATGCTTTGATCATCACGCTTCCAATGGTGATCTATAACGGCATTTTGGGTAACGGCCTTTAGAACGGCCTCTTCATTAAAAGGATACGGATCGCCCAAAGCAAGTTGTTTCCCGCCAGTGTCAACTCGATTGGGCATAAAAGTGAATATTTTAACCCGAATGCCATCTTTGGTTTCTGCCGCAACCGTCGTGGCGCGCAGTTGAGGCCGCAAGTCTACATCGGCATACAACTGTTCAAACTGCTTGGTAAAGCTCAACCCCGGCGGCGCCACCCAAAACTTGGTGCCATCAGTCACAATTGCTAGATGATTGCAATCGTTAAGAACAATGCCTGGCCCGGCCAGAAACTGCGCGTAGGGGTCGCCTTCCACATGCGGTTTAGGCCGGTCTTGCTTTTGTGTTTTCTGGTTTTTCCAATCACCAATGACATAGTAAGGATAATTGGTGCCCAAGGCAAAGGTAAGCAGGCTGCGAAAAGCCAGGCGTCTTTGGTCAGCCTGTAACGGCAGGGTGTGCTGAGACAGGTAATAGAGCGCCCCCCAAAAGAGCAGCAAGGTTGGCAGTGTGAGCAGCACCAACCCCAATCGCCCAATGGCCCAGTATCCCAGCCAGCAAGACGCGCAAAAGCCAAACCACAAAACCCGTATTGGCCATGCTCCTTTGCCTTTTAACATCCTGCTAAAAACAAGCGGGCCAACGATTCCAACCACAATAATACCCAAGAGCAGCGTCAAATCGCCCTGCACGGCATACAAGAAACCGGTTATAGAATTAAGCAAGCTGCACAGCGCGTTGGGTTGTCCCGTTGGATCAAACGCACATCCAATATTATTGGTAAACCAGCCTGCAAATTGCCCGGGCGCGCTAAAGAAAATACACACCAAGGCCGAGGCAGCCACAATCAAATCCATCATCAAGGCGCCCATCATATTATCAAGGAAATAACCTACATAACCTGATAACACATAGGTCCAAATAGCTATTTCCAATACTAGATAAATATTGCCCAAATAACCAGGAGAAAACCTGGGCGCTGCGCTTAATTGTTCAAAGGGCAAATATCCTTGAAGGTAAGGAAAGAGGATCACCACAAAAGTGGCAAGGTTTGCCAGACCCGTGAGGAGCAATAGGTCTCGCGCCCCCTTGAATCGCTCAAGGAAAAACCCTATGACAGCCGCCAGCGCACTGGCAAGTAATGCTTCAATCAGTAGAGTTGTAAACATTGGCCTTTCCTCTCAAGAACTAGGTGAGTCAGCGCAGCCGACCCCTTACTTAGCTAGTTTCTGTCTCAAAACCCATAGGCAGGTATCCCTATACCTGCCGCTACCGTATGGGGATACGGTAGCTATGCAGGTTTTGAGACAGGCACTAGCTAGTCGGAGTAGCGGTAAAAGCTGGAACAGGCGAAGCGCTGGGGGCAACAACTGCAAACACCCCAGTGCTCTGCAACCGATCCTCGATATACAGGCGCAATTCCCAGCGCCCGGCCTGGCGTCCAGGCTCGGCAAAGAAAGCAATGCCCAGGCCGTTTGCCGGGCCATCCCACAGCAGTGGATCACCAGCCACATAAGCACCGTCTTTGTACCACGCTGCCGTCCACAAGGTATTGCGGGCAACGTTGCGGACAGAAAAATAAGCGCAAATCTTGGGCGTGCCCAGCTCAAACGCGGCTTTGCCTGTCTCGCCTGAGACAGACGAGCACTTGGCATCTTTGGAGCCGGGCAAAAAAGTGATCTGTCCAAACTGGGCATTGGGCACGGCCGTAACCGCCAAGGGTATAGGCGTGATTGTCCGCAAGGGAGGCGGCAGGTCGGCTGGCGGGATACGAGTTGGAGTGCTGGTGGCAGTTGGAGGTGGCGGGGTAGGCGAAAAGGTGAGTGTGGGAGATGGTGTTATCGTTGGCATAGTCTCCACGGTTGGCGAAAGCTCAATAGTCGGCGTATTCTTGGCAAGCGGCGTGCTCACTTGAGCTGGTTTGCCCCGCGACCAAGAATACCCGCCCACAACAATCGCCACCACCAAAATGCCTACCGCCACAGCTATCAAACGCAAACCGCGCTTGCGGGCTTCTTCGCGAACAACATAATAAGGCCCGCTGCGCATCGTTTGCAAATTTCTGGCGGCTGCCCACACTGCCCAGATGAATCCCAGCGCCGCCAGGCCCAAAATCCACGGAGTCAGGCGCATGATCCACTCATTGATCATTCAAGCTCAAACCCTTTCGGCAGGCAAGTGCGTCTGAGAGCCTATCCTAAAATTGGCTTTTTCGTATTGGCGAAATGAGATTTTAGGATAGGCCCTAAACTGAGTAAATTGCAAAGCCTGTGCCAATTATAGCACACTTGTTAAAAAGAAAGTTTTGGATTTTGAAAATGTGCTTGTCCGGCCTGTGTGGGTGTGGTATAATCTTAAAAGTTCAGGCGGCCACAGGACAGCCTGTTCCCAGTCAGGCTCTTCCACAATACATGGCTTGCCCCAGTTGCCTGCCGAGGAGTGGATAATGGTTGAAGTCACAATTGATAGCATTCGTGTGAGCCTGATGACTCAACAGCGAGTGGTGTTCCTGAAAGAGGTAAGCGGCGAGCGATACCTGGTGATTTGGATTGGGCCCTGTGAAGCCGATGCCATCACGCTCGAGATCCAAGGCGTTCAGGTGGCCCGCCCCATGACCCACGACTTGCTCAAAACGCTCATCCTCAAATTGGGCGCAACTGTTTCTCATGTAGTGGTTAACGACCTCCGCAACGACACTTTTTTTGCGCGCATCGTTCTAAGCGTAAACGGGCGCAGTTTGGAACTAGATAGCCGGCCCAGTGATGCGATTGCTCTAGCCGTGCGCGTGCGCGCGCCAATTTTCATAGACGAAGCGGTGATGGATCACGCAGCTATCAAACCAGATCAGGACCTTATGACCGAAGCCGGCACCTCGGAAGCGCCGGCTCAGGGAGAACCACCCTCTGCCTTCAAGGATTTGATCGAGGGGCTAGACCTGGATGCCCTGGACTCAGACAGTCCCTAAACCGTCATCGCGCTGAACTGTTGCCAAGCAGGTCAACTCTATTGAGGCCGAGGCGATTGCCCTCGGCTATTTGTATAAAAGTAGGATTTACCCATGCCAACGTCAACCCAAAGCAGTGATCTGAGCGCGCGCATGGCGCCCCACAGCCTGGAGGCCGAAGAAGCAGTGCTGGGTTCGGTCCTAATTGACCCCGAAGCACTCTTTCGCGTTTTGCCCTTCCTGTCGCCAGGCGATTTCTTCCTGGTCAAGAATCAATGGGTATGGGAAGCTATCTTGGCGCTCCACGAACGGCGCGATCCAATTGACTTTTTGACGGTGAGCGAAGAGCTTGAGCGGCGCGGGCAACTGGCCGACGTGGGCGGCCAGGCCTACCTTTCGCACCTGATCAATGTGGTGCCCACCGCTATCCACGCCGAAGGCTATGGGCGAATTGTCGAGCAAACCAGCATTCGCCGCCGCTTGCTGGCCACCGCCAGCGATATTGCCCAACTGGCCTACGAAGAAGCCCAAGAGATTGATGAGGTCATTGACCGCGCCGAGCAGGCCTTGTTTGGAGTGTCTGAACGGCGTATCGCCCGCGAACTGGTGCCCATTTCCGATGTGATTCGCTCGTACTATGCTCGCATCGAATACCTGTACGAGCACCGCGGCGAGCCGCTCGGCGTCCCCACCGGCTTTCTCGATCTAGACCGGCTGTTGGGCGGCCTGCAGCGCAGCGACCTGATCATCATTGCGGCCCGGCCCGGTGTGGGCAAAACCAGCTTTATGTTATCTATTGGACTGCAAGCCGCGCGGCGCACTCATCAGCGCGTGGCAATCTTTTCGTTGGAAATGTCAAACGAACAAGTCGTGCAGCGATTAATCAGCCAAGAAACCGGCATTGACAGCCAGCGGTTGCGCCTGGGCGACCTGCACGAAGAAGAATGGCCGCTGTTTGTACAAGCCTCCAGCGCGCTGTCTGGCACCAGCCTGTTCATTGACGATACCCCCTCCATCTCGGCGCTGCAACTGCGCACCAAGGCCCGCCGCCTGCACGCCGAGCATGGCCTGGATTTGATCATTGTAGATTACTTGCAACTGATGACCGGCGACATGCGGTCCGAAAACCGCGTGCAAGAAATCGCCTACATCTCTCGCTCGCTCAAAGGCCTGGCAAGAGAGCTGAACGTGCCAGTGCTGGCCGCCAGCCAGCTCAGCCGCGCCGTAGAGCAGCGCAGCGACAAAAAGCCCATGCTGTCGGACTTGAGAGAATCGGGTTGCTTGACCGGCGATACACTTGTTTCACTAGCCTCTGGAGAACTATGCCCAATTTCCTCGTTAGTGGGCCATCAACCCGAGGTAGTCACTCTTGACAACTGGCAACTTGCTACCTGCACGACCAGACGCGTTTGGCAAACCGGGCATCAGCCAGTGCT
Organism: Thermoflexales bacterium; assembly: GCA_041740315.1. Classification (GTDB taxonomy): domain Bacteria; phylum Chloroflexota; class Anaerolineae; order Fen-1058; family Fen-1058; genus JBGSMF01. The sequence continues at coordinate 9,225 of JBGSMF010000206.1, read as the reverse complement.
TCGCTTGACAACGCGCACAGGCCGCATAATCCGCGCCACGCCAAATCATCCTTTCCGAGTATTGAATGGTTGGCAACCTTTGGAAGAGTTGAAAATTGGTGATCGGATCGCCCTTGCACGCAGCTATCCCGAGCCGGTCCTTCCCAAGCATTGGCAAACCGACAAACTTGTTTTGCTGGCTCACCTGATTGGTGATGGATGTTATGCGCCTCGCAGCCCTCTGCACTATACAAGTGCATCTTTGGCCAATCTTGAAGCTGTCGCGCAAGCCGCTTGGTCAGCATTCGGCATCCAGGCCAAATGGGTACAACAAGAAAATTGGCATCATCTGTATTTAACCGCCAATGCAAACAAGTGGCATCCCAACCCATTGTGCCAATGGCTGCGTGAGCTAGGCATTGATGGACAACGCTCTCATGAAAAGATCATTCCAGGCGACGTCTTTGCATTACCCACAGAACAGATTGCCATGTTCCTCCGGCATCTATGGGCCACTGATGGAAGCATTTACCTCCGCAAGACAACGCATGGACATGCAGGCACAATATATTACTCAACAACCAGCCTCACACTAGCTCAGCAAGTTCAGCATCTACTTGCCAGAGCAGGCATCCTATCACGCATTGCGATTTCCCGAAAGGGAAATTATAGGCCCAATTACTCTGTCCATGTGATGGGCCGCGATGACCAAATGCGCTTTGCCCAAGTCATTGGTGGGTTTGGGGATCGAGATACAGCTTTGGCCAAAGTAGTCAATTTTCTGGAGTCGGTCGAGGCCAATACCAATACCGATACTATACCCCTCGAAGTTTGGGAACAAGTTAAGGGCAGAATGAAAGAGTTGGGCATCTCCCACCGCGAAATGGCGGCCAAGCGGGGCACAGCCTATGGAGGCAGCGCGCATTTCAACTTTGCACCAAGCCGGGGGGTATTGAGTGGCTATGCAAGCTTGCTCAACGATCCGGACTTGCAGGAGTTGGCCCACTCAGATGTTTATTGGGACACAATTGCGAGTATCGAGCCTGATGGGACAGAGGATGTATATGATATGACCGTGCCAGGCAGCCACAATTTCGTTGCCAATGGCATTATAGTGCATAACAGCCTTGAACAAGACGCCGATGTAGTCATGTTCATTTACCGCGACGACATGTACGACGAAACAAGCGAACGCAAGAACATTGCCGAGATCATTGTGGCCAAGCATCGCAATGGCCCCACCGGCAGTGTGGAACTGTTCTTCCGCAGCAATTTAGCCCAGTTTCTCAATGCGGCGCGCCGCGAGGTAGCATTGTGACAACAAAGGGCACAAGGTAAAACCCTTTGTGCCCTTTGTGTCCTTTGTGGTTCTGGCTCTGCCAGGCTAGGGGAATGGTGTGAAGAGTTTTTCAGGCTTCCGTCCGGGCCAAGAAGACCAGATCGCTTTACCGGAATCATTCTTTATCGAGTTGCTGCCGCTCATTGATGATTTGAACGAGCTCAAAGTAACCCTGGCGTGCTGGCGCGCGCTGGCGCTTCAAAGCGGCGCTGTTCGTGGGGTGCGCCAGCAAGACTTGCAGAACGATACTGCGCTGGCCGACCTTGACCAGGCATCTCTGCGCGATGGGCTAGAACGCGCGGTGGCGCGGGGCGCGCTGTTGCGCCTGCAAGCCCCGGGTCAGGGCGAAAGCCAAGAGTCGTACTTTGCCAACACCCAAGAGGGCCGCGCCGCCGTGACTGCCATCCAGAAAGGCGAGCTGCCAAAAGAAATTGCCCCCACCCAGATTGACGACTTGCGCGCAGAACGCCCCAATATTTTTGCCCTGTACGAGCAAACCATTGGCATGCTTTCTCCTCTGCTGGCCGATGAATTGCGCGACGCCGAACAAAGCTACCCGGCCGAATGGATTCAAGACGCCTTTCGCGAAGCAGCGCGCCAAAACGCGCGCTCGTGGGCCTATGTGCGCAAAATCTTGGAACGGCGCGCGCAGCGTGGCAAACACGCCCCGCGCGAGGGCGGCGTCTCTGAAGAGTGGCGGCGAGTGATACGAGGTGAATCTTGATGCAAGCATCGCCAGCGCCCACCTGCCCAATCTGCGGCGGCTTGGGCTATGTGACCGAAAATGTGCCGATGGGCCACCCCAACTTTGGCAAAATGTTCCCCTGCGCTTGCAAAATATCGGAAATGCAAACACAAGAGATAGAACGGCTGCGCAGCGTGGGGAATATGGGAATGCTGGCCCGCATGACCTTTGAATCATTCCTTCCCGAGGGCCTGGGGCTAGACCAGGCACGGCGAGCCAACTTGCGCAAGACCTATGACATTTGCCAGAATTACGCCTTTAATCCAGAAGGCTGGCTGGTGATGCTGGGCGGCTATGGCTGCGGCAAAACGCACCTGGCCGCCTCGATTGCAAATGCGTGCATCGCCCGCGGAATGCCCGTGTTGTTTGTTATAGTGCCAGACCTGCTCGACTATCTGCGCGCAGCCTATAGCCCGGCCAGCGATGCCTCTTACGACGAGCGCCTGGATCAGGTGCAAAACGTGCGCTTGCTCATCTTGGACGACCTGGGAACGCAAAACGCCACCGAGTGGGCGCAGGAAAAGCTGTACCAAATCTTGAACTATCGCTACAATACCCGTCTGCCCACCGTCATCACCACCAACCACGCCCTGGGCGATATTGACCCGCGCCTGCACAGCCGCATGGTAGATTCTGGCCTGTCGCAACTGGTCACCATTGACGCCCACGATTTTCGTTCCAACGGCGTGGTGAACGTTGAGGAAATATCCAGTCTGGGGCTTGTGCGCGACTCGACCTTTGCGAACTTTGGGCTGCGCGAAAAAGAACTGACACCCCAACAGCACGCCAACTTGAGAGAAGCGCGCTACCAAGCCCAAGCCTATGCTGAAGAAATCGTCAAGCCGGGCGCTTTAGAGTCTGGCTGGCTGTTGTTCACCGGGCCGTATGGTTGCGGCAAGACACACCTGGCAGCCGCCATAGCCAACTTGTGTTACGAAGGCGGCGTGCAGACTGTTTTCACGGTTGTTCCTGATTTGTTAGATTATCTTCGCCGGGCTTTTGCGCCGCAGAATTTCACGCCACACGAGCGACCCTTTGACGAAGTACGCCGAACAAGATTATTGGTATTAGACGACCTGGGAACTGAAAACGCCACCCCTTGGGCCAAGGAAAAGCTGTACCAGATTATCAACTATCGCTATAACGCGCGGCTGCCTATGGTCATTACAACCGCTTTGTCTCCCAAGGCATTAGACGAGCGGATCGTGTCACGCCTGACCGACCGCGGACGCTGCACCCAGATTGACATGGAAGACATTCCCAGTTATCGGTTCAAAGAATTCAAAGAGCACCCCCAGGCCTCTCAGCGGGGCATGACCAAACGCAGCTCGCGAAGCAAAAAGTAGCTATTGGCATCACCTGTTCATATAAAAGGAGGTGTGACATGTCTGATATTAACAGCACCCTGCGCTTTATGCAGCAAGAAAACACGCGCATCAAGGAAGAGAACGAACAACTTCGAAAAGAGGTTGGCTCCCTGCGCGAATATATCCTGGCTCTAGACGCGCTGGAGCAGGCCGCTCGCAGCCTGAACGACGAGCGCGACCTGATGGGGCTACTAGACAAAACCCTCTCTTTTGCCATCGGCGTCTTGGGCGCCAGTGACGGCTCGCTGCTGGTGGTTGACGAAGAGACCGGCGATTTGGTCTTTGTCTTGACTCACGGCCAGGTGAGGGAACTCTTGCCCGGTTATCACATTCCAGGCAACGAAGGCATTGCCGGCTGGGTAGTCCAAAACAAGGAGCCAGTGGTCGTCAACAGCGTCCACTCTAACCCATTTTTCTCTCCACGAGTAGACCAAAATTTTGGCTTTGAAACCCGTTCACTAATGTGCGCCCCCCTCATTGCCCGGGGCAAGGTGATGGGCGTAGTCGAAGTGGTGAATAAAACGACCGGCGAAGAGTTCTCTGATACCGATCTCAACTTGCTTTCTATCTTGGCCATGGTGGCGGCCATTGTGCTAGATGATGTCGCCCGCCAGCCAGAACTGCTCCATTAAAACAAAAATCCCCCGCTTCTTTCAAGCGAGGGATTGATTTGTCCTAGCCCACCAACTGCGCCAGCTTTTCTTGCGACCTGGCGCGCACCTCGGCGTGCAGGCTGTTGCCGTGGCTATCCATCGTCACCACGGCCGGAAAATCCTCCACCCGAATCACCCAAAATGCTTCAGGCATGCCAAACTCGTCTTTCTTGTAAACCGTAACCACCTCTTTGACCGTATCGGCAATGAGCGTAGCCGCGCCGCCCACGGCGTGCAAATAGACACAGCCATGCTCCTGGCAGCCCTTGAGAGTCTTGGAACCCATGCCACCCTTGCCAATGACCGCCCGCAGATTAAAGTGGCCGATCACGTCAGCCTGGTAAGGCTCTTCGCGGATACTGGTGGTGGGGCCAGCCGCCACAAACTCGAATTTGCCGTCGTCGCGCTTGCGCACCACCGGCCCGCAGTGATAAATCACTCCATTAGTCAAGCCTGCTTTCAGCGCCTTGTAAACCTCTTTTTCAGATTCGGGCACAGCGCCCTTGACGAAATTATCCACAATGTACGTGTGCGCCGCGTCGCGCCCGGTGAGCATGATGCCGGTCAATAATACCTGATCGCCCACATGCAATTGGCGGATTTCTTTTTCGCTGATAGGAATAGTCAGTTTTTTCATGGCATTACCTCTCATTTTATTCAATCGTCACCTGGCCGCTCTTGTACGTCATCACCTTGCGCCGGTCAGCCCAGCACATATAGCTGACCGAGACAAAGAACGACGCCGGCAAGCGGTGCATTTCAGCCAGCTTGATGCCCAGCACGGTCGTTTTGCCGCCAAAGCCCATGGGGCCAATCCCCAGGCTATTGGCTTCTTGCTGCAATTGCTTTTCTGCCTTGCCCAGCTCGGGGTCTGGATTGCTGTCTTCCAACGGGCGAAAAAATTGCTCTTTGGCCTTGATCATGCTGGTGCCGCGATCGCCGCCAATGGCCACGCCCAAAATGCCCGGCGCGCAGCCTTCGCCCTGCGCTTGAAAGGCGGCGTCGAGCACGGCTTTGCGCACGCCCTTCATATCACGGCTGGCCTGAAACTCGGCGCTGGGCAAGCTGTATTGCCGGCCCACGTTTTCGCACCCGCCGCCTTTCAGCATCAACCCCACTTTGAGATAATCGTGTTCCCACTCTTCAAAGTGGATGGTGGGAAAATCTATCCCGATGTTGTTGCCAGAATTTTTGCCCGCAAGCGCCGCTACCGCATTGGGGCGCAGGTAGGCGCGTTCGGTAGCCAGCCTTACCGCAGCCGTAATTTGCTCCCTCAGTTTGCGCTGGCTCCAGCCTTCGGGATACCACACATAAAAAATCGGCGTGCCAGTATCTTGGCAGATGGGGCGAAAGGTCTTGCGCGAAGCCGCAATATTCTCCAAAATGGTGTCGAGCGCGCCTTGGGCCGCCGAGTTGGGATCCTCGGCCTGGCGCGCTTGTTTGAGCGCCTTTTCCACATCGGCCGGCAAGTCGGTCGAGGTGCGCTTGATCAACTCTACAAAATGCTCGGTCAAATCGGGTGTGTCCATAGCTACTCCTTTTTCTTTGAATTTGCGTAACTACTCAGCATCCTGAGCGGAGCGCCGCGCTCCTTCGACTGCGTTTCACTTCGCTCAGGATGCGCGGCGCGTAGCCTGCTCTGTCGGCAGACAGGTCGAAGGGTGCCGGCCGAGTAGTTACGCATTTGCAGCGATTAAGATTATGGGAAGGCCCGCTGTGTCCACTCTAGCGGATTCACGTTTATTCCGCGCACGCGCAGGTCCCAATGCAAATGCGCGCCTGTTGAAAGCCCGGTATTGCCTACCCGCCCAACAAGATCGGCTTTCTTTACCTGTTGGCCTACCGCAACACCAATTTCTGATAGATGATAAAAGCCCGAATGTACCCCCCAGCCGTGGTCAATAATCACAGCATTGCCGCGCACAGTCAGCGGCTCGGCCAACACGACCACGCCTGCCTCGGGCGCATACACCGGCGTGCCGCTTCCGGCTGAAAAGTCTATCCCCTCGTGATAATTGTTGAACGGCCCACCGATGTAGCTGCGGCGCGTGCCAAACACCGAAGAAATCTTGCCTTGCACCGGCAAGCCAAACAAGTCAGTCCAATAACGCTCCTGGCGAAAAATGCTAAAGACGCTCCATAACTTTTCGCGCTCGGCCTTGGTTAAATCCGGGTCCAGCAAGGCCTGTTTTTCAGGTGGCAAGTTGATGACTTCTGATCCATATCGCCCGGCCACAATAGGCACCTCAGCCGAAACCGCCACTTGCTGCCCCTGCTCGTCGGTGGCAGTGATTACCAGGATATAATTGCCAGCCTTTTGCATGGCATGGACGCCAATAAGAGCATAGTACATTTCAGCCTCGCTGGCGAACGGAACAATCCAATCCATGAACGAGGCTTGAAGCATCACCGGCTTGATTGTGCGAACCTTGACCAGCAAGATACTCCCTTGCACCACTGGCGATGGCGCAATTTCTACGCTCATAAAGGGCGCGGGAAGACCAGATGCGCCCGCAGCTTCGCTGGCAAAGTTCACCTGGGCCGTGGGAATCACCAGGCGTTGTCCCACATAAACGAAAGATGGGTTTTCAAGCTGATTAGCCGAAACAATGGTCCAAACCGTGGTGCTATGCTGAAGCGCAATCCGAAACAGCGTTTCTCCCTGCTGCACGGTATGAACGACCGGCAAGTTTTCGGTCTGCAAAGGTTGGGCATTGCCGGGCAAGATTAGGCGCTGGCCAACATAAATCAAGCCGGGGTTCGTCAGCCCGTTGAGCTGCGCCAGGGTAGTGGCGTTGAGGTGATAGCGCGCCGCGATGTTGTATAATGTATCGCCCGCGTGCACAATATATGTGGTGGTTGGGTCATTGGGCGGCGACTCGGCCCAAGCCTTGCCGGGGTTAAATGAAACTAGAGATAAACCAATCAGAATAACTATTAAAACACAGACACATCTTTTCATCGTGCAACTTTCTCACGGATATCAAGTTGGTCGCCAATCTCGACCCGTTCGAGCAAGGCCGGCGTGCCCTCCAATATATAGCGGGCAGGTCGGCGCGAGGCGTAATACAAGCGAAAAGGACAAGCCAGGGTTTTATCTACCACGCGGAACTGGCTATCTAGCCAGATGGCCGCAATTGGGAAAAAGACAAACACCATGTGGATTGACGATGCAATGGCATTTTCAACCCGCTCATCCAACAACAATCCCTCATCTTCGGGCAGCGAGCGGCGAAAGGTCAGCCCACGCAAGCGGCAGAAAAAACTGGTGCACCATTTGACCTGGCGTAGAATCACCTTGCCACGAGTACGATTTTCAACTATACCAACCATACTCGTAATTATACCATAGGGTGCTGTTGAAGGGAGTTTAACATCCTCTTAACATTCCCTCCTTGCTATTTACGTCTCTGGCAGATAATCGTCAACCACTCGTCAGGAGCAACACCAGTCTGTGCGCTATGATAGAGGTGGACAAAATCTTTCAGGAGGTGAACCATGTGTCGCCAACCTACCATCAGCACAATTACAATCATAATTATAACCGGCCTGATATTTTCACTAGGCATGGCGCCCATCCCCAAGGCCTATAGCGCCGAGCGTTTTGATGTGGAAATTGCCATTCAGTCCGATGGGTCGTTGCTGGTCACCGAGACGGTTGTTTTTCGCTTCGAGGGCGGCCCATTCACCTATGTTTTCCGTGACCTGCCCGACGATCACACCGATGGGATTACCAGCATCTCGGCCAGCATGGATGGTCAAGTGTTGCCTCCAGGAACAAAAGCCGGCCAAGTGGAAATTGTCAAGGTTAAAGGCGTCAGCCCAGTCAAGGTAAAATGGCATCTCCAGCCGACTTTAGATTCGACCCATACCTTTGCCCTGACGTATCGCGCGCTCGGGGTGATCCGCCAAGAGAATGAGGCTGACGCGCTCTACTGGCAAGCGCTGCCAGATGATTATGATTATACAATTGGTTCCAGCACAGTGAAGGTGACGTATCCCAAAGAAGCAACGTTGGCAAATGCGCCATTTGTGCAAGCCGGCGAGGCGCAAATCGAAACAGACGATGCGCAAATTGTCTTTACCGCACGCGATCTTGAAAAAAACGATCCCCTGGTCATCGCAGTGCGCTTTGCGCCGGGCAGCCTGATTAGCGCCCCGCCCCAGTGGCAGGCGCGTCAGGTGGAACAAACGCGCCTGGCTCCAATCTTTATGGTTACTGCATTGGCTCTCACTACCTTGTGCCTGGCAGGGTTATTTATCTTTTTGGCGCGCCACCAACGCACGACGCCATCGGCCGCAAGCTACTCCAGCTCCAAGCCCACCTCGCCGCCCAATGATTGGCCACCTGCCCTTGCCGCAGCGCTTACGAATAATGCCAGCCCCTCATGGCCTCACGCATTAGCCACATTGTTTGACCTGGCCCGGCGGGGCATTATCACCATCGAACAAGCTGCCGAACGCAAGTGGTACCGCAGCCAAGATTTTATCATCCAACTGCGCGCCCAGCCAGCCGACCTGCGGCCGCACGAACGGGGCCTGCTTGAATTAATTTTCGGCAGCAAGGCCGGCCTCAGAGATAGCGTCAAATTGTCAGAAATAGCTCGCAATGCTTCGGCGCGGTGGAAAACATTTTCAGATTCTTTGAAGCAAGAAATTGAAAAAGCCAACCTAATTGACCCCGAACGCCTCAAGCTAAAGCAAAGTTTTCTGGTTATTGGGGTAATTGGCCTGGTGGTAGGGATAGCCGGTTTTCTGGTTTGCGCCTCGTTGATCGAAACATTGGGCGGCGGGTCAATGTTTATGCCAATGGGTGTGGTGGTTGTTGGCCTGGTCGCGCTGGGCTTGTCGGCGGCGATCTCGCGGCTTTCGGAAGCTGGCGAACTGGAAGCTGCCCGCTGGAAAGGCTTTAGAGCCTATTTGCAAGATGTGACAAGAGGACGCGAGCCAGCCATGCGCCTGGATATTTTTGAAGCGTATCTGCCCTACGCGGCGGGTTATGGATTGACCGAAAAATGGGCCAGGTTTTTCCAACAACAAGAGGGGGTAGAAATTCCCACATGGTTCCATTCGCTGGCAGCCGCCGGTGAAGACGGCATGGCTGCTTTTGTGGCTATGGCTCATGCATCTGATGTCACAGCC
>JBGSMF010000205.1:0-7597 GCA_041740315.1 Thermoflexales bacterium | reverse complement strand
CGCAACGCACGTTACAAACCTGTGGCCCTTTCTACCTGGAAAGCCGACCGAGCGCAGTGCCGCAGAAACCGGCAAGTCACCGTGTTCCTCATTGCCTGCGCTGGCGACATTGCTCGCAGTGGCCGGCTTGCCGCTCCCCGGCCCACGCAAAACTACTGCCCTTCGGGCATGTAAAGGAACTCCAGAGGCTCTTGTCAAATATCATCTCAGGCCCGAGTGCTCCTTTAGCTAAACGAACGTCAATAAAACCGGCAGCAGCTGCCGGTTTGACGCTGCTGCCGCTGCCGCTTCGATAACTTCAAGCTGCTGCGTGGTCAGAGTCGCCACTGGTTATCACGTCGGGCGTGCTGCCGCCTTTCCGGTGACTGTATTCAATGTGGCTCAAGGGGTATGTGACAGTTGCCCTGGTCGCATCGGTCAACACCGGTTACCCAAGAAGTCATCATGGTGGCCGTGGCTGCAGCGACGCCAGCATTGTCCAGGGCTGCTTTGTTCATCAGGATATTGGCTGTTTCGAGGTATACTTGAGAAGACGCAGCCCCTCCAAACGAATCACCGCTGGGTATAATGCTTTGTAAATATTGCAGTTTGGTGACTTGGTATCATAGCGTCCTGTAGTCCGATATGCCATTAGTGGGCAGCCGCCAGCACACCAGTAACGCCATTGGCAATCTTGACACTCCCCTTTCTCGTCTACTTTTAGATTGTGAACACCTACGGGGCTTTTGCGCACGGTAGTCAATGGATCAGGATCATTGATATCCGTAATGGCATGTCCCATGTCCATTTGGCACTTGGCAACACGACCATGGCAATCAAAGACCAAGTAACTATTTCCAACACTGCAAGTGCGAAGATGTGGCGCGGAAAGATTGGCTCGATCTGCCAGCGAAGCCAACAAACTGTGGCGCGGCAAGTTGGATTCGATAACTTGATAGGCTGATAACATTCCTGAGACAATACGTTCTTCTTCCAACTGTAAATTGATCTGACAAGCTGAGAAATCATTTTCGCGGTAAAAGTTGAGGCCAAAGGGCAATTTACGTTCCAAGACCCATTCCACCAAATCAGGCAGTCCTTTAGCGTTGCGCCCGCTGATGGTAATCGATATATCAGGAACAAGACCATGTGAAACAGCCATATCAATTGCATCAACCACAGCATTGAATGAGCCGTATCCATCAGCATAATAGCGTTGACAGTCGTGATAGTCGCCCAGACCATCCAGCGAGATCATCAAACGCAAGCCGAGCGACTGCATGGTTTCTATTGTTTCCGGTGTGAGTAGTGTGCCATTGCTGAGAATAACACCATCAAGGTTAAGACTATGTCGGCTTGCCAGTGTTTGCGCGTGACGGTGCAATTCGGTGATGAGAGGAAAGCACAATAACGGTTCGCCACCAGCATATTTGAGCTTGATTTGGCGATAGCCATTTGCCAGCGCAGAACGAAACGTGGCGTCAATTGTGGTGCGACCCGTCTCGGCAGACATCTCGGCGCGGGTGTGGGGCAAATAACAATAAACACAGCGCAGGTTGCAGCGATCAGTGAGGTGGAGCCAAGCAATTAACGTTTGCGGCTCAGATACGCCAGGTTCGGCACATGCACAGTCACATTGGCCGATAGTTGGTTGTATCGCTTGAGCCATCAACAGGGCACCGTCAAAAACGTCAAGTGCATCCAGCTCGTTTCTTTTATCATTCATTGGCCGGCCTCCTGTTCTGGCCATTGCTCCCACCGTGCAAATACGGGTAGAGCTTCGGGGTCGCTGATTTCCAAGCCAGTAGTTTCCCAATGCTGACCGAGTGCTTCTGCTAACTGTCGAATAAACTCAGGAGTTGCCAGTTTAACCAAAGTGGTCTCCGAATCACCAAGTTCAGTTAGCAGTGTGACCGTACCGTATCCCCCCCGTTCCGCGACAAGCTCAAACCCCCGTTTGTAGTAGCTGATGGCTTCTTCAACTCTACCTAGGCCAAGAGCTAAAGCTCCCATATGACGATACAGCCTGCCTAAAGGCAAGACATGAGGTGACTTTTGCCTGCGCAGATGGGAATCAAGTTTCTCCAAAAAATCGTCCAATGTTGAGAAATTGTGTTCTTCCACTTCCATACATGCCAGATCACTGAGAGTGGCTGCTTCATATAGGCTATCTCTGGTTTCCAGAGCAGCCTGGTAACTCTGATTAAAAAACTGCCTGGCTTCAGCGTTTTGTCCTAAGCTACGATATATTCGCGCCATTCGATTCAACACCATTGCGGCATCTCTCTTCAACCCAATCTTTAGCGCTTTCTCCTGATCCTCATGCGCCTCTTCTAAACGTCCTATTGCCCATAGAGTCACACCTCTCCAAGAATAGACTGTGCTAAGCCAATCTATGTCATTTTGAGATTCAAAGAAGGCTAAAGCCTCTGCGAAATACTTCAATGCTTCGTCGAATTGCCCAAACTTGTACAGTATAGTGCCACGAGTACTATAAGCTGCGCCCAATCCACGTTTGGACTCCGTTGTAGCCCATACTCTCAATGCCTGATCGCTCAGTTGCATAGATTCATCCCGCTTATCTTGTGTGGCATAGACGAAAGCTAGGTTATTCAGTAATAGCCCTTCCTGCTGTCGTGCTTGCAGTTTGAGTGCCAGTTTTAAAGCTTTGCGATAATGGGAAGCCGCCTCATCCCAATCGCCAGTATGGCGATATCCCCAACCCAAAGCATTTTCAGCTTGAGTCAGTTCCTTTTTAAGGTTGTGAGCTTGACAAACTTCTACACCCTCGCGGAAGATGCTGATTGCTTGCTCAATATTGCCCAACCGGACTTCCGCGTTTCCCAGTTGAAGCAATACATCCGCACGTTGGGCAGGAATCAACGGATGTTCTTGCATCTTCACTAAACGTGCCTTTGCCTGGACGTACTCACCTTCGTCCAGATGGTACTTTGCAATACGAATGCCCACTTCGTACTTTTGAAGGTCGGAAAGGTTGGACTCATAGCTTGCTACTTCTTGGACAAAGCCGGTACGTAACATGAACTGATATTGGGCTGTGGCAGCATCGAACTCGCTCATAAAAAGCTCACATCCCTTTATCAGGTCAGCATCCAAGGCATAGTGCAGCAATTCCCGTGTCAATGTCCACCGCAAGCGTTTTAGCTCAAGATATTCTCGCCGCGTTTCGGCTGCACCAGCAATATCTTGGTGCACTTCGGCTACTTGCAAGGCTATTTCTAATTCTCGCGCAGCCTTGTCTAGCCAAGCTATTCGCTGGTGATAATGATCAATAGATTCCTGACTTAGTTGTTTGCGGCGCGTGCCAAAAGGATCGACCTCGGGCCAGACCTGCTCATCTACAAGTCGTTGCATTTCATCATGGAGAACCAGAATCCCGTCAGGCTTCTGCTTCACGAAAAAGAGAAGCCCCAACGATTTGATTTTTTGCTTGCCCTCATCTGCTGATAGGCCAGTAATAGCAGAAAGGAGTTCAGCGTCGAAACGCATATTAAAGTGCGCCATATACAGAATCAAGTCTGCTATCTCTTCACGCAGGCCACGAATGTTGGAAACCAACGCTTTCTCAAATTGCTTTCGCAAGCACTCCATTTCCCCGGAAGGCAGGGCGCGCAACTCATCTGGCGCTCGCTCGGTTAGTTCAGGTAGAGGTACATCCTGTCGCAACCACTCGGCCGCCAGCCCTAACAAGAGTGGGCGGTTTTCCGTCAAGAGCAGCAAGTTATCTCGCAGGTGTGCGTGGGTATCCAGATAATCTCCAATGGCCGTCTGGCTGAGGTAATCCTTAGCTGCCGATGGGGTAAAGGCTTCCAACTGCAGATAATCTAGGATGGCATCTTGCCGCTGTGCCCCATCGAGAGCCTGAGCAATCAAACGCTGGGCTTGTTCGCCTTCGCGACCAGCAAGAAGCACAAACGCATTTTTCAGGTTTGCGGCCATTTTAGCCAGGTATTGCGCAATTGGGAGTGACAACACCGCTTCTAATGTGTCAAGTATCAACAATATGCGTTCCTCTTGTGCTACCTCATGGCAGGCCCGCAGAAAGAGATGGTCTCCCTCCCGAAATTCTCGTTCATATCCCTCCGCTGTTAACAAACCTTTGCTCTCCATCAAAACAAGTTGATCGGCATCATCCAGATAGTCCCGAAACCGAGAAGTGCCGACTTCGTTTGCAATCCGGTAGCCCAGATTCATCGGTGTCTGAAAAGTGATATCATCCAAGTTAATCACGCGAGTTGTCCGCAATCGCCCTTTCAGCACATCTGTATAATCTTGGCGTCGTCGGTAAGTTTCTTCAAGCAATCGAGTTTTTCCTATTCCGCCTGGGCCATCCACGATCAAGATACATAAAGTGTTCCATGCGGTCACATGCTCCTCAATGCGTTTCAATTCATCATCACGATCTATAAAGTGCGGTTGGGTGCCGTTCATAGAATTTCCTCCTGTCACCCTTCGGGCGAGACAATTTCTAACAAAGCAGGATAGTCTCCAAAAACTCGCTTGAACAATAATACAAGTTGATCATCATTTTCAATGGCCTGACGCAAAGCTTTACACCCCTGCGCCTGCCCCCCTAGAAATCGCAGGCGGGGCAGGAACGATTCGACCTTGCTTTTCAATTGCGCGGCATCGGCCAGCCCACCAGTCAAAGAGCGGCAAGCATGATATAGGCTTTCTACCATAAGTTTAACCTGATCGGTGCCGGTGGGAACACCGACCGGCAGGTTTTCTCCCCGGTGATCTTTTCCTTCGAGCCAGTGGTCATACAAATCCGCGGCAAAGCAATGTAACTGACGGTATCTGTCTGGTTCAGCGAAGCGCATCTGGGCATCCAGTACACGTTGCAAGATTCTATCTTGGGCCAAGGGTGCAGTCATTTCAACCAGATGCGTTTTCAGAATCTGTGAGTAGAGTTTCCACCCGTCACTCCAGTGTGCCGACGTGATATAATGACTGTCTAACAAGGCATTCAAGGTATCACCGTTGAAGCCACGGAACACGCTGAGTACCGTGAGCACATCTTGTAGAGAAGGGGGCACCCCTTTAAAGAGGTTTTCGATCTCTTCAACGACAAAATCATTAAAAAGCTGTTGCTTGTGCTCGGAACGAAAATAAAATCTCAAATCAATAGCAAACCCCTTGTTGCCAATATCCAGTATCAGTCGCACCTCTGCACGAGGATGCCCTCCGACAACATCCAGCACTTCCTCAGTAAGATAATCTATGTCCCCAGGAGTGAATCCCAACCTCTGTGATCGGCGAGTTTCAAATCGCCGTAACACTTCGCAAATAAATCCTCTTATGACTGTGTAACCAAATGAAGATAGCTGAACTTCCTGGTAAGGTATCGATAAGTTGTTCTTGAAATCACTGATATATCGTCCAGCAAAGAAGAGTTTGCTTCTCTGGAATCTCAACCTCATGGCCTCACTAAATCCTGACGCGAATGTCTGCTGAACAAATATCGCCACTGCTGTCCACTGATTTCCACTTTTCCATTGCTCGACCGAATCAAACTGCACGGTGACCCCTTCGGCCTCTATATTCTCCAATGAACGATTGAGCAGAGCAAAAAAATCATTCATATCGCCAACTGACGCGCCACTTCTCACCTGGTGTATCAGGTCGCCTAAAACGGACATTTCGGTGTCGCCCGGGCGACAATCGTGGTGAAGGACCAGCCATTTGCTGTCCGTTAATCGTCGTTTTATTTCACTGAGCAAGTGGGTTTTGCCATAGCCGGCCGGGGCAGTAATGATGATAAGAGGTTTGCTGAATGGGTCCAGAACGGTCCTCAATTCCAGGTCTCGGTTTTCAAAGGCGGCCTTGATCTCAAAAGTCTCTTGGGCTTTGGCCTCAATCGCTTCTCGTTCTTTCTGCAAATCAGGCAAATTAGGCGATGGCTCCTTCTTTACCATCAACGCTGCCCGTTGCTTCTCCAGCCCTTCCACTCTCTTTTGTATGTTCTCTATCTCAATACTAACTTCTGGCGGTGTGTTGATGCCTTCAATCGCTTCCCGCACCTGCAATTGATGCAGACGGCGACAATGCGCCTCGATCAGCTCATCGAGTGCCTTGATTGATTGCTGCATGTCTGCCATTCAAGCCTCCACGTTACAGGTAAATCGGGACGTCCACATTGTTAATGCGTTTGAAGTTCTCGTTCCAACTCCTCAATCTCAATCAGAACTTCAGGTGGAGTATTGATGCCTTTGATGGCCTGTTGCTTCCTCAACTCATGCAGTCTGCGGTGTTTGAGAGCGCGCACCTCATCATCCCCCTTGTCCGAGGGTCTTGACTCAAGCGGAAGGATCGGGAGTGTCGAGAATTCCCAAGAGACATGAGAACGCAACCTGGCACAATTCTGTACAAGTGCAACGATTTGCCCACAGCGTTCGAAGTATAAGATCAATTCTCGCGCCTTGTCTGCTTTCCCTTGACCTGGCAGATCATCGTAATCTACTCCCAGGCCAAAACACAACGTGCGCAATTCGCTTTCGTTGAAGTGGTTGGTGAGTTTCTGATGCAGTTCGACTCGTTCTTCTGGTGACATTCTTGCTTGTTGGCTCATACCAACCCCATTGAGCGCCAAGTATCATTAACTGCCTTTTCCTGACGCTCGAAGCTCTTTTTCTATTTCTTCAATTTCGATGAGAACTTCCGGCGGAGTACTGACACCCTTGAGGGCTTGCTGTTTCTTTAACTCGTGCAATTTTCGGTGCTTGAGAGCCAATATCTCGTTGTCTGGCTCGCTTGCCGATGAGAAAGCGGGTGTATTTTGCACAGTCTGTGACAAGGTTGGCAGTGAAGGGGAGAAATCAGGTTTAGTCTGTTCTGGGGGCACAGACCTGTGTGTGCTTTTTCTCGTCGCCAACAATGCTGCCAATGCCAGCACAACCAAGGCGGCTATCGTCACATACAGGGGCGCGAACGTTTGCAGAGCCAGCGATGCGATAAATGCAAGGATAATCAAGAGGCCAACCACAATTATAAACAAATAGATTTGCTCTTTGAGTCGTTGCGCAACAGATGAGACAGCGTCAACCAGCGCAGTTAGGACTCCAGGTGGTGGTTGCGGCGTTGGCGGAGTGGGTCCGTTCATTGTGGTGTTCTCCTGTATTATCCTCAACTACAACGAAGATACGGCTTCTAGTGTTGCCAACTCAGGAAGTATATTGTAAAGTATACATCTTATTTCTCAGAATGCAAACTCACTCAAATCGGAGTGCATGTCAAAGTTTTACGCTATGGTGGGTGCCCGACGATAAAATCGTCGGGCTGAGAGCGCAAAGGGCGGTGAACCGCCCTGGCATAGCCCGCTTCCAGCTGGCTTGACGCTCTTAGCCGGGCGATTCACTGTCCGGCGAGCCGCCCGAACGCAAAAACGTGACACGCACCCAGCGGGATGCGCCCGTAACCAAGCCCAAACTGGCAGCTGCTGCCGGTTAGACGGTGCTGCCGCTCTGACGCTGCTGCCGGTTTACAAGTTGCCGTAGCGTACTATGCCAGCGTGATGTCTCACCCATTGCGGCGACTGGCGTTTTGTTGATTGTCACGGATGTGTGGTAAACTCTAGCTCATGCGCAAATGCTATTTG
>JBGSMF010000204.1:0-7829 GCA_041740315.1 Thermoflexales bacterium | reverse complement strand
CCGGCAAACGGGCTGGCAACCAATGCGCCCTCGGCATCCAGCACACGCGCAATTTCGCGCTCGCGCAACTGGCGGAAGGCCTGATCACCAGAGAGCATCTCCGATGGAGGCGGACGGTCCGGCGCAGGTTCACGGTCTGGCGACGGCGGGGCCGGGCGCACATAGACGCGCTGCACCAATTGAACAAGGTTTTCGCCGCTCAGGCTCAAGTCGTGTTTGAGGGCGGTCAGTGTCCCCTGGGCCTGGATGGTATAGAGCGCAGTCCCAAAGACGAGCAGTGTGAGCGCCAGGATAAGACTATAGAGCAAGGTGAGACGCAAACGGATGGACATTAGACCTCCCGCAAAACATAGCCAACGCCGCGCACTGTATGGATGAGGCGCGGCTGCCCGCCGGCTTCCAGCTTTTTGCGTAGATAGCCCACGTAAACTTCCAAGACGTTATCGTCGCCGCCAAAATCATAGCCCCACACGGCAGTAAGGATTTGGGCGCGCTCCAATACCTGGCGCGGGTGCGTCAGAAAATAGGCCAGCAGCTCAAATTCGGTGGGGGTGAGGGTGAGCGGCGTCTCTTCCACGCGCGCCTCGTGAGCGACCGGGTCTAGGAACAGGTCTGCAAAGCGGAGCGGCCGGCGGGCCGGCTGCGCGGCGATGCGGCGCTGCAGGGCGTGAATGCGCGCTACCAGCTCGGTGGGGGCAAACGGCTTGGTGAGATAGTCATCGGCTCCGCTTTCCAGCCCCTCTACCCGATTTTCCAATGCATCGCGGGCGGTGAGCATTAGGATGAAAGCCTGGTTGTGCTCGGCGCGCAAGCGCTGCATCACCTCCAGGCCATCCAGCTTGGGCATCATCCAATCGAGGATAATAATCTCTGGGTGGCAGGCATCCACCTGCGCCAACGCCTCCTCACCATTGGCAGCAGTGATCACCTGCAGCCCCTCGTAGGTGAGCGTGCGCTGCAACATCTTGAGCAAACGCTGATCATCGTCCACAATAAGCACAGTCAACATGGCTACTCGAAATTTTACCACAAAGCGTTCAGTTGTCAGCTTTCGGCCAGACTCTAAACTTATGTTACACCCTCTGACTGAGAATTTGCTGTGAATGGCCCTTAGCCTGGATTTCGCAGTTCGCGCATCCCTACACCTGCACTTGCAGCGCAGGTGCAAGCCTGCCCTGCCTGCGGCCGCTGACGCGGCACGCGGCAGCAGGCTGGACGGGCAGTCCAGGGTGTGCGCGAACATTGCCGATAACCGGCTTGCATGGGGATGCAAGCCTACAGGTGCGAAAAATAGGCTGAGAGATTGCCAAAATGAGATTTTCTCAGCCTTTTCAAAGCTTTCTCTTAATCTTTTCACAGTTTCACGGGCTAGAATAGTGCCTGTCTCAAAACCTGCATAGCTACCGTATCCCCATACGGTAGCGGCAGGTACACTTGCACCTGCGCTGGCGCTTGGCGCAAGTGCAGGTGTAGGGATACCTGCCTATGGGTTTTGAGACAGAAACTAGAATAAAGCTGAAAAGAAATGATATTACGGAGGTTTTGAAATGGATGGTCTTACAGTTGAGGATTTGACCGGGGTGTTTTCTGTCACCGATGTGGTGCTCAGCGTGCTGCTCAGCTTTGCGCTGTGCGCGATGATTGGCTGGGTGTATCAAATCACCCATCGCGGCGCGTCGTACACCCAGAGCTTTGTGCAAACGCTGGTCTTGAACGGCATCCTTGTCGCCGTTGTGATGTTGATCATCGGCTCCAACATCGCGCGCGCTTTTGCGCTGGTCGGCTCGCTGTCCATCGTCCGTTTCCGCAACGCGGTCAAAGAGACGCGCGACGTGGGCTTTATCTTTTTCACCATGGCAATTGGGATGGCGGTGGGCACCAAGTTCTACCTGCTGGCAGTCATCGCCGCCGTGCTCCTCAGCTTGATCATCCTGCTGATGACGCGCTTTAACTGGTATGCCCGCCGCATCGTCAGCCAGCTTCTCAAGGTGCAGGTGCCCAACGATGCGCCCTTTGACACCCTCTTTGACGGTGTCTTTCTCAAATATACTGGCGCTTCCGAGCTGATCAGTGTGGATTCTGTCCACGGCGGCATGTTGACCGAGCTGACCTACAGCGTGGGGCTAAAGAAGCAGAGCCAGATTCAAGAATTCCTGGCCGAAATCAAGCGGCTCAACGGCAACAACCGCGTCACCCTTATCGCCGGCTACAACAGCACGGATCTATGAGGATTGAGGGATGAGGAATGAAAGGTAAAGGATGAAAGATGAGCCTAAAATTCAAACGACACTATCCAATACTGGCGGCGCTGATACTGTTGACGCTGCTGCTCACATTTGGGCTGGGCGAACAACGCATCGTCGCCTACACGGCGCAAGGCACACTCGATCCAGCGGCGATTAGCTATTCCTACACCAACGCGGCGGCCCTGTTCGACAATGCAATTGCGCACAGCATCCAAATTCTGATGCCAGACGAGGATTATTAGCAAACGCTCGCCTTTCGGAACGAAATGCCCGTCATTTTGACGGGCATTTTTTTGCTTATCATCAGATTTGTGGTAAACTTTTCTCACGACCTTCCCAGGGTCAATAAGGACGAGATCATCACTTTAATCAAAGAACTATGCAACCACAGATCATTTTTTTACCACAAAGTACACAAAGGAAATCCGCTTAGTATCCTTGGTGTCCTCAGTGGTGAGATAAAGGCACCTGCCTGAGCAGTTACCAAACAAAAACTGGTTTCCTAGTCAGATTACACAACAAGAGGAGGAAAACGATATGAAAACTCGAATCACAGGGATTATTGCTGCGCTCGCAGCAGTGATGGTGTTGGCCGCCAGCAGCGTAGGAGCCGCCCCGGCTCTCTTGGCGCCAGGGGACCCGGTGGCCGGCGAGATTAACTATCAGGGCCGTCTGACCAACCCCGCCGGTGGGCCGTTAACCGGAACATTCCCAATGCGTTTCCAGGTATACGACGATCCTGCCGCCGGGACTTTGCTGTGGGATAGCGGCGAGGTGAACGTGGATGTAGATAAAGGCTTGTTCAACGTAGCTCTGGGTATTGATGCGAGCGATTTTAATGGCCAGGGCCTCTGGCTGCGCATCTATGTCAACGGCGAATGGCTTTCGCCCCGCCAAGAACTGCTGCCAGCGCCTTATGCTCTCAGCTTGCGGCCGGGGGCAGAAATCAAGGGGGAACCCAACGCCTGGGAAGGTTGGGTGCTCAGGGTAACTATGGATGGCGCTTACCCAATGGCCGGAGCGGTGGATGGAACCACGGCAACCGGCGCAGCCATCCGCGGCGCCTCGACCGGCGGACACGGGGTATATGGCTACAGCGAGGACGGCTACGCCGTCTATGGCTATGACGGCGGCAGCAGCCAATCACGCGGCTATGCCGGCTACTTTAGCAGCGTGAACGGCGTCGGAGTATATGGCTATAGCAGCGCCAGCCGCACCTGGAGCAACATGTATGCGCCTGGGGTCTATGGACGCAGCCTGAACGGCAGCGGTGTGTATGGTTTGAGTGACGGCAGCCAGGCGGGGGTAATCGGCCAAAGCATAGCCGGCAGGGGAGTATATGGCTTTAGCCAGGATAGCACTGGGGTATACGGCTACACCGGCGGCGACTCTAACAGCGACTATGGCGTATATGGCGGCGGCGGCAACGGGACATACGCCGTCCACGGTTACAATTGGGGCACCGGCACCGGCCTGGGTGTATACGGCAAAAAGGCAGGGGGCGGCTCGGGGGTGTCAGGCGTCAACGATGGCGCTGGCACCGGCACATGGGGTTATAGCTACGATTATAACGGCGTGGGCGGCGGCACCGCTCGGGTTGATAACAACTATGGTTTGCACACATACGATAACCTCTATTCACTCAATTATCACTTGCTGGGCGCAATGATGCAAGTGGTCCAAAACGGCGATGATGAACCGCTCGAACTGGGCGACGTGGTGGCCATCGCCGGGTTGGGCGACGCGCCGGCCAAGGGGCTGCCGCCGGTGATCCAGGTGCGGAAGGCGCGCCAGGCAAACGACTCGGCAGTGTTGGGCGTGGTAGCGGCCAGCTATGCCAAAGAATGGTTCACCGCTCAGTCAACGGATCCCACCGGCGCCAGCGGCCCAAGCGAGAAAATTCCACAGTCAGATGCGGGGCCGGTGGCTCCCGGCGATTACCTGCTGGTGGTGGTGCGCGGCCCTTGCCAGGTCAAGGCCAACGTGGCCGGTGGAGCCATCCAGCCCGGCGATCTGCTATCGGCGGCGGGGGTAACTGGGTATGCCGCCAAAGCGCGCGAGGTGACGGTTGAAGGAATAAAGCTCACAGCGCCCGGCGCCATCTTGGGCAAGGCGTTGGAAGCACTTGCTGCAGATCGGGATCTCATCTACATCTTTGTCACCCTGCAATAGGAGGCGCAATGAAACAGAAAGCAGTATTCATGCGCTTGATCCTGGCAGCCCTGTTCGTGGTAGTGGTGACAGCCGGATCGGTGCTGGCCCAAACGTCGCCCAGTTATAACCTGGAATGGCACGTAATCGGTGGAGGGGGTCAACCGTCAAGCTCTGCCAGTTATGCGGTCAACAGCACAGCGGGGCAAGGAGCAGCCAGCCCACCCTCCTCGGTCAGCGCCAGCTATGTTGTGAGCGGGGGATATTGGTTTAGGGGCATGGTAGATTACATCATTTTCTTGCCGCTCGTTCTCAAGAACGGGTGAGTGTAAACACATAGAGCAGAGTGCCTAACCTAGCAGAGCCAGAACCAAAACCACAAAGGACACAAAAGACACCAAGGGTTTTACTTTGTTCTTTGTGCCACCTGCCTCGCCGTAGGCAAAGGGTTCGTAGTGAAATTTCTTGCCGAAAAAGCAAAAATTTGGTAAGTGTTCAGGCTGTCATTGCGAGAATTCATATCGCCCTTGGCGTTATGTCGGAAATCAGAAACTTGCAAACCGTCATTGCGAGGAGGCTGTAGGCCGACCTGTCCTGCCGGACTAGGCAGGCGAAGCAATCTCCATGCAAGCAAAAGATTGCCGCGCCGCCTACGGCGGCTGCAACCCTGGCACTGCCCGCCAGAGCAAGTGTGACCGCCAGTTTCTGGGTAGGCGCGTTCCTTGCGCCGAAGCAATCTCACTTTTACGCAGCGCAGATTGCTTTGTCACTCTGCTCCTTGCAATGACAGATGGGAAGATTGCTCAGGCTGAGCAGTTACAAGATTTGACCATCAAGGTACTATTCTGCCGGAAAACACAAACCGGGTCATGTGACCCGGCTTTTCTCTTGCGAACTTGCTAGCTGCAAGCCTTAGCTCGAATAGTGTTTAATGACCTGTTTGGGCAAGACTCGCCATTCGCAATCGGCATTATCTTGAACCGCTTCCGCCAAGAGCACGGCATGCCCATTCCTCAAAACCGGGCGCGGCCACTCACCCACATCTAGCCGGGCATCCATAGGAAGCATTGTTCCATCCAGGCCGCAAATTTGATGGAGGCCGGTCTGGTCATAGAGTTTCCGAACGGTGTAGATGCCTCTTAGCTCGCGCACGCCGGCCAGCCAGATAAAGCGCCCATCGTTCTGATCGGCGCGCAGCCCCACTGCCGCCAACGCGCCGATTACACCGCCGCCATCGCCAGTTAAACCTTCCAACGCAATACCGTGCTGCCGCGCCAATTCCAATGCAGCGGCCTGGGTGAGCACCTGGCTTTTGGCCGATTGGCCGAATTGTCGAATCGCCGCGCCTGTTGCCGACTGTAGAGAGACGCACAGCCCGGCATCAGAACCCGGCGCGCTTGCCTCGGCCAGATACTCGCGGCACGTTTTGAGCAGTTGGTCCAGTTCATCTTGAGGCGCGCATACCGCGAGACAGGCCGAGCTATTGTGCGAAGTATAAGGTATGCGCGGGTCCACCAAAAGCTGGTGGCGCGTGATGCCCTCCACGCACAGTCCCATCGCTTGAAGCAACAGGCCCAGCTCGCGCGCCCTGAAACCCGTGCCGCGCGTTTCCAAATTATCCGTGTCGTCCACCCCGATCAAAAACAAATCCATGCCATTAGCCTCCCAAACAACATTATAAAAAGGCAAGAGCAAACCTCGTGCAAGGCGCTCTTGCCCTTATATTACCACGATTCTCAATCCTGCTTCTGCCAGGGCGCTACTTTAGCTCGATCTTGATGACATCCTTGACCCACAGGCTACCCTCAAAACCGGGCAGCATTGTTTTTAGATTGCCTTCTTGGTTAAAGGCAATGATGCAGTCCGCGCATTTGAGCACTTCGGCCAGGGCCGCTTCAGCCGTAAAGCCATCAGAAGCAGTAAAGACCAGCGTCTTGGCCTCGGCTTTAGGTTTGGCCTGGTCCAGCAGCGCATTCAGCCGCACCCCCTCGCCGGTCTGCGGGCCTTTCTTGGGATGCTCAACGTTGACCGTTACCACTTGCATTCCCTTGAGCGCATCCATCGTCAGCGCCAGCTCTTTTTCAACCAGGCCGGTGATGGTCAGCGCGGCGGCCGGCGGCAAGGATTTCTTGTATTCGGCTGAACTGGGGTAGAACAGCGGTTGCCCGAATTTATCCACGCCATAGCCGCCAATCGTTTTCTGCGTGTCAACCGAAACAATCCAATTGACAAACTTCATCGCCAGGTCGTAATTGACGCCGGGGTGCTTGTCTGGATTGACGGCCAGCACACCGTAAGGATTGAGCAGCGCCTTGTCCTTGTTTTCGGCCAGATTGTTTCCGCCGACCAAAATGATCAGGTTGGGCAGCTTGTCCATCATCGAAAGATAGGTGCCCCGGTCGGCCAGCGTGTAGGCATTTTGCTCGTTGCAAAACAGCAGCGCGTCGCCCATCCCCTGCCCCAGCGAGTTGTACCATTTCATCTCTGCGGTCGGCGTGATCTTGGCCGAGGCCCAGACGCTCAACTCTTTGGTATGCGTGCCAGATTTGTCGCCGCGACTGGCAAAGGGCGCTTGCGCATCCATGATCAGCTTGAAGGCGTCTTTGGCCATGGTTTGCCCTGTGATCTTGGCCGGGTCGCCCTTGGGGCCGACGATGATGAAATCGTTGTACATCACGTCATAGCGTTCTTTGGCATGCCCATCGGCCACAAACTGGTCTTCACCCTTGCGGCTGTGAACCAGGACAACATCGGCGTCGCCCTTGCTGCCGATTTCAAGCGATTGGCCTGTGCCGACGGCGACCACGTCCACCGTGCAATTGTTGGCTTGCTCAAAATCAGGCAGGATAAAATCCAGCAGGCCAGAATCCTCTGTGCTGGTGGTGGTGGCCAGGCGCAGCGTTTGCGGGCTGGCCTGAGGCGCTTGGGTGGGTTCCGGCGGTTTGGCTGTGGCGGGCGGCTGGGTTGGTTCCGGCGCTTTAGTTGCAACAGGCGGTAGAGTTGGCTCTGGCGTGGGCGAGGCGGCAGAGCAAGCTGAAAGCAAAATGGCAAACAACAAACAACAAGCAACAAGTAAATTCAGGCGTTTCATTTCTTTTCCTCCATGTACGTTATGATTTTCTGATACAGCGGCGCGCAAAATAAAAACGCAATTGCGTTATGTTTGCCAATTATAGCGCAATTCAAAGCACGCGCAAGCGGCCCAGGTTGACAAAGCAGCCCAAGCTGGATATAATAGTTTTGGGTATATGCCCAAAACTATTCAGAGGAGTTGAAATGGCCAAGATATTTGTGCGTGAACGCGCTCGCGTCGGCAGAGGCGAGGGACAACCCCGTTTTGCGATTGTCGGCGTGCAGGGAACGGATCTCCAATTTTTCCAGATGCACGTGCGCCGGGCTGAGCTAGAAGCTATCGCCCAGGCGACCGGCGCG
>JBGSMF010000203.1:0-14295 GCA_041740315.1 Thermoflexales bacterium | reverse complement strand
GGTAACTACTCAGCCGGCACCCTTCGACCTGTCTGCCGACAGAGCAGGCTACGCGCCGCGCAGCCTGAGCGGAGTGAAACGCAGTCGAAGGAGCGCGGCGCTTATCCTGAGCAAGGCCGAAGGACGCTCAGGCTGCTGAGTAGTTACGAATAAAGCAGGCTGAGCAGTTACGTTTTTTATGCAGGCTGCTAGGCGGGTTCAAACTGGCTGTTATACAACTCGGCGTAAAAGCCCCTGCGCGCCAATAGCTCTTCGTGCTTGCCCTGCTCCACAATATCGCCTTCTTTCATCACCAAGATCAGGTCGGCGTTGCGAATGGTGGACAAGCGGTGAGCAATGACAAAACTGGTGCGGTCCTTCATCAGGCTATCCATCGCCTTTTGAATCAGCACTTCGGTGAGAGTGTCCACCGAGCTGGTGGCCTCGTCCAAAATGAGCATCTTGGGATCGGCCAGGATGGCGCGGGCAATGGTCAACAATTGCATCTGTCCTTGCGACACGTTGGTGGCTTCCTCGTTAAGCACCATCTGATAACCGTCGGGCAAGGTCCGGACAAAATGGTCAACGTGGGCGGCCTTGGCGGCGGCGATGACCTCCGCCTCGGTCGCGTCGAGGCGGCCATAGCGAATGTTCTCCATGATGGTGCCGTTAAAGAGCCAGGTGTCTTGCAAGACCATGCCAAACATCTTGCGCAAGTCTTGGCGGGTCAGGTCTTTGATGTTGTGGCCGTCCACCAAGATCGCGCCGCCGTCGTTGACATCATAAAAGCGCATCAGCAACTTGACCATGGTGGTCTTGCCGGCGCCGGTCGGGCCGACAATGGCGATCTTTTGGCCGGGCGCGATGGACGCGTCAAAGTCTTGGATAATGATTTTATCTGGCTGGTAGCCAAAATGGACGTCCTTGAACTCTACCCGGCCTTCCACGGTTTGCAATTTGACAGGCTCGGCGGTGTCGGGCATCTCTTCTGCCTCGGCCAGGAACTCGAACACCCGCTCGGCAGCCGCGGCGGTTTGCTGGAGCACGTTAGAGATATTGGCAAGCTGCGTGATGGGCTGCGTAAACGAGCGAACGTATTGGATAAACGCCTGAATGTCACCGACGGTGACGGCGTTTCTGATGGCCAGCCAGCCCCCCAAGATGCACACCGCCACATAACCCAGGTTGCCGATGAACATCATGAGGGGCATCATCAAGCCGGATAGAAACTGAGATTTCCAGGCTGCATCGTAGAGAACGTCGTTGTATTGGTCAAACTGCTTGATACTCTTTTCCTCGCCATTAAAGGCTTTCATTACGGCATGGCCGCCGTACATTTCTTCCACGTGGCCATTGACGTGCCCCAGGTAATCTTGCTGCTGTTTGAAATATTTTTGCGAGCGGCCAACGACCAGGCCGACGACGACCAGCGACAGCGGGACGGTGCCCAAGGCGACCAGCGTCATTTGCCAGTTGATCGAGAACATCATAATGAGCACGCCAATCACCAACGTCACCGAGGTGATGATTTGCGTCATGCCCTGGCTGAGGGTTTGATTGACCGTATCCACGTCGTTGGTGATGCGCGAAAGCACCTCGCCGTGATTGGTGCCGTCGAAATAGCGCAGCGGCATCCGGTTGATTTTTTGGGCAATGTCTTTGCGAAAGCGATAGGTCACATCCATAGAAACGCTGGTCATGATCCAACCCTGGATATAGCCAAACAGCATAGACAAGAGATACAGCCCAAGCGTGATGAGAATAATGTTGCCGATATAGTAGAAGTCAATCGAACCTGTTCCAGCCAGTTGGCTCATCACGCCCTCAAATAGCTTGGTGGTGGCCCGGCCCAAAATCTTGGGGCCAAAAATGGAAAACACTGTGGAAGCAACGGCGAAAATCAGCACGATAAGGATAGATACTTTGTACGAGCCGAGATATTGGATCAGCTTGGTCATGGTGCCCCTGAAATCGCGGGCCTTTTCACCTTTCATCATCGCCATGGGGCCGTGGCTGCCCCCACCGGGGCCGCGTCCCCTCATCGGACCGCGCCCAAAGGGCATGTCGCTACTTTTTTGTGTGCGCTGATTTTGCATACGCTGATCCTGCGCGCGCTGATTTTGCGTCGTCATGCCAATTCCTCCTTGCTCAGTTGCGACAAGGCGATTTCTCGATAAGCTTGGCAGCTTTCCATCAACTCGTGGTGGGTGCCCTTGCCCGCCAGCCGGCCTTCGTCCAGCACAATGATTTGGTCGGCGTTTTTGATGGTGGAAATGCGCTGGGTCACGATCAGCAGCGTGCTCGAGCCGGCCAGCGCTTTGAGCGCCCTGCGCAAGGCCGCGTCGGTCTTGAAATCCAGAGATGAAAAGCTATCGTCAAAGATATAGATGGGAGCTTGTTTGACCAGGGCGCGCGCAATGGCAAGGCGCTGTTTCTGCCCGCCAGACACATTCGCGCCGCCCTGCGAAATTTCGGAGGCTAAACCTTCTGGCTGGGCGGAAATAAACTCGGTCACCTGGGCAATATCGGCCGACTGCTTCAAAGTATCCTCGCTGACGTTGCCGCCGGCGTCCGCGTAGCTAAGGTTGCTTTTAATCGTGCCAGAGAACAAGATACTCTTTTGCGGCACATAACCGATTTTGTCGCGCAGGTCGTGTTGCGTGACCTCGCGGATATCTGTGCCATCTATCAAGATTGCGCCGCCGGTGACTTCGTAAAAACGCGGAATCAGGTTGACGATGGTAGATTTGCCCGATCCGGTAGCGCCGATAAAGGCCGTGGTCTGGCCCGGCCGGGCGCTAAAGCTAATGTTGCACAGCACATCCTCTTCTGCGTCGGGATAGTGGAACGACACGTCGCGGAACTCGATGACGCCTTTGAATGGCTCGCCAAATCGTTTGGGAGCTTGCGGGTCCCGAATCATCGGCTCGGTCTCTAGCACATCGGCAATGCGCTCGGCCGAGACCTGGGCTCTGGGCAAAATGATAAACATCATGGACAGCATGAGGAAAGAAAAAACGATCTGCATGGTGTATTGCAAAAAGGCCATCATGTCGCCCACCTGCATAGATGATTGCGCCACCTGGTGCGCGCCGACCCAGATAATCAGCAGAGATAGGCCGTTCATGATAAACATCATCGTCGGCATCATGATAACCATGACGCGAGAGATAAACAGCATGGTGTTGGTCAGGTCTCGGTTGGCCTTGTCAAAGCGGTTTTCCTCAAAGGCCTGCCTGTTAAAGGCCCGAATGACCATCATGCCAGACAGATTTTCACGGGCTACCAGGTTGAGCCGGTCGGTCAATTTCTGGATAAGCTTGAATTTTGGCACAGCCACATTGTACACGACGATAATCAGGCTGATCAGCACGCCAACCGCCAGGGCGATAATCCACCACATGGACGAGCCTTTGCCCATAGCACGGATGATGCCGCCGACGCCGATGATGGGCGCGTAAAAGACCATGCGCACCATCATGATGACCACCATTTGAATCTGCGTAATGTCGTTGGTCGAGCGCGTGATCAGCGAGGCCGTAGAAAACTGGTCAAATTCCGTGTTGGAAAAGCCTTCTACTTTTGTGAAAACAAACCTGCGCAGGTCGCGCGCCAGCCCGGCGGCTGTTCTGGCCGATAAAAAGCTCACCGCCACTGTGCAGACCACGGAAAGCAGCGACACCAGCAGCATCAAGCTGCCAATGTGAAAAATCGCGTCGTTCTGCAGCTTGGCGGTATCCATCCCCAGGGCGGCATACTCGGCCTTGACCGGCGCCGCGGCCGCCTGGACGATCGTGCTATCGCTCATTGCCGCAAATTGCTTGTCCATGGCCGCTGTCATCTGCGCCAGTTGCGCGGCGGGGAGCTGGCCCAGCAGGGCGAAAACATCCATGCCTGGCGGAAGCTGGGGCAGGCCCATCTCCGCCGCCTTGGACGGATCAGCCATCATCTGCTCGATGCCCGAAACGGCCAAAAAGGCTTTGCCCATCACCGGGTTCAGTTGGCCCACTTTTGCCTGGTCATTGGCTTTGAGGACATGGATCGGCTCTTGGGCAAGCGCAGGGTAATCCTTGAGGTGCTTGACATAGTCAGGCGAGTTTTCATCCACCAGGGCATAAACGCCCATCACTTTTGCCTTGTTGTCTGCGCTCATAAAGAGGGTGAGCTTGTTCAGCTTGCTTTGGCGGATTGCGCCGGGCAGCGCGCTTTCTACGCCTCCCTGCTGGATGCCAACGTTGACAATCCTGGACAGGTAATCGGGCAGCGCCAGGTCACAATTGGCCTGTATAAAGAGCAGGACAATGGCGATCAGGATCAAAACGATAAAAGGTTTCAGGTATTTGGCTAAACGTATCAAGTGTTTTATTCCTCTATCAGGGACAGGTATAAAACCTGTCTGTTACTCGTTGGGCATGGCCAAGTGTTGATGGTGCGAAGCAAGCCCGCTGGCTTTTGCCCTGTCTAAAAGCGACTGGCGCAGCTTGTTCAGCAACTTGGCAAGCGCGCTTTGTTCATCCACCGACAGATCCGAAAACACCTCTGTCACAAATTTGGCATGATGGGGCAGAGTAGAGCCGACCAATTCTCGCCCCTTTTGGCTCAGGCGAATGTGAAACTTGCGCTTGTCTTGGCTGGAAAGCGTCCGCTCGATCAGACCCTGTTCTTCCAAAGACTTTAGCAGCGAGCTGACGGTATTTTTGCTAATGTGCTGGAACGTGCTCAACCGGCTGGGGGAAACGCCCTGCGTGCTGCCGCCCAGTTCCTCGGCGTGCAGCCACATGAGCAAGCGCAGGCGTGGAACAGACAGTCCGCTGGCTTGCAAGTCTTGTTCGGCCAGCGCCTCGATGATGTGAGCCGAAGCGTTCAATGACCGCATCAGTTCAATGCCGCGCGGGTTAGTTACGCCGCAGCGTTTGAGCGCTTGGTGCAAAGCTTTCGCGCGCTGGTCGGGTTCAGTTTGTGTTGCCATGGACGGACCTCTCGATGGGTAACAATCCCAATTAATCATAATCCTAATTAGTAACAGGCCGAATTATACGCCATCGAACTAGATTGTCAAGGTCGCCTCGCAGGGGGCAGGGTGAAAACCTGCCTGGCAAGTATAGACAAAATGCCCTGGCTGTGATAAAATCAAATTGGCTTTTCCCCCAAATAATGCAGCGGGTAAAGTTTAATGCTTCAACAGACAACAAGCCAACCAGCGCACTCTTATACGCGCCTTGAACGGGTCGCCCTAGTTGTGACCTTGGTCGTTTTGGCTATCACGGTAGCCACCGTCGTGGTTGCCCCGTTTTTGGCCTGGCAGTGGGTGCGCTTGCCTTTTCCCGGCTTTACGCTCGAACCTTCCTCGTGCGTGTCTGGTTCGTTTAATCCGGATTGGGAGGGTTTGCAAAAGGGATTGGCCAACCTGGATTGTCTAACAGCCATTGAAGGCCAAGCTGTTCGCGGCACGACCAGCCTGAATGATGCGCTGCGCTCTTTCTCCAGCGGGCAGACGGTGACTTTTAGTTTCGTCAAAGCAGATAGCGGCCAGCCGGTGGATTTTACGCTTACGCTGGCGCGCTTTAGCAACCGAGATTTTTTGTGGTTTTTTATTGTCCCCTACCTGGTGGGTCTGAGCTATCTGGTCATCGGGGTGTGGGTATTCCGAATGCGCTACTGGCAGCCGGTGGGGCGCGTTTTTGCTCTGCTGTGCTGCGGCGTGGCGCTGACCACTGGCCTGTACTTTGATGTCTATACCACGCACTGGCTGTCTTGGGCCTGGATCGCCGGCATTCCTCTCGGCTCTGGCGCGATGATTGTCTTGTCGCTGCTGTTCCCCCAGGAGCAACGCATCGCAGCCAGGTGGAAGTGGCTGCGCTGGGCGCCTTTTTTGCCAGCCGTCGTGCTGATGGTCTGGGCTTTGATGACCACTTATGACCATACCCAGCGGATGGCGTATGTTTTGCCCTGGCGCTATGGTTATTTTTATATTGGGGTCGGCCTGATTTGCCTGATTGGCATGATCCTCTACCGGCGCTACTTTTCGCCTTCGCCCGTTGTCCAGCGGCAAAGCCGAATTATCTTGTGGGGAACAGTGATTGCATTTTTGCCGGCGGGCATTTTTGTCTTTCGCACCGTCGCCAGTATAGAAACAAATTTCGTTCCATGGATGTATTTGGGGCCGCTGATTGTATTCCCGCTGGCCATCGCTTATGCCATCGTGCGTTACCGGATACTCGATCTTGACCTCGTAATAAGCCATGGCATCAGCTATGCCATACTGACCGGCGTTATCGTTGGCGTCTACTTTTTAATGATTAACGCGGCGAGCGCTTTACTAAGCTCGACGGTAGAGATAGATGATCCGTGGCTGGTGGCAATTTTTGTCTTGCTGGTGGCAGTGCTGCTCGATCCTGTTCGAAAAAGGCTGCAGAGCGCCGTTGACGCCATTTTTTACCGGGACGGGGTAGACTATCGCCACTCGCTCGAGTCGTTTAGCTATCGCCTGACCGAATTGGTTGATCTTGAGCAGGTGGTGGGCGCTTTGCAAAAAGAGATTGCCCGCTC
This sequence comes from Thermoflexales bacterium, assembly GCA_041740315.1. GTDB lineage: Bacteria > Chloroflexota > Anaerolineae > Fen-1058 > Fen-1058 > JBGSMF01. The sequence goes on along the minus strand of JBGSMF010000203.1, from coordinate 7,767 downwards.
GATCCATCCCGCAGCCATGTCGGTTTATCTTTACGATCAGCGAGCGTTGGGTTTCGTGGCCCAGGCTTTGCCCAACTTGTCTTATCCGGCGCCTGGCGCTAGCCGCTTTCCCGCCGAAAGCGCGCTGGCCAAAGCGCTGGCCGATAGTCGCGCGCCGGTGTACATTCAACTGGACCGGCCCCTTGCTTCCAATCTGACAGAAGAGCAAGCGCGCTTGCGCTTGCTGGGGACGAGTTTGTTTGTTCCGCTGCGCGGCGGGCAATTGGAAACCGGCCGGTCTTTGGAAGGCTGGCTTGCCCTGGATAACAAGCAATCTGGCCAGCCCTATACCAATGACGATCTTGATTTCCTGGTGGCGCTGACCGACCAAACCATGTTGGCGCTGGGCAAAGCGCGCATTTTTGCAGACCTCAACCGCCGGGTGGAAGAGCTGAGCGTGCTGTCGCTGATCAGCCAGGCGGCCACTTTTGCGCTGGAAATAGATGATATTTTCGAGTTGATTTATACCCAAACCGGCAAAATCATTGACGCTTCCAACTTTTTCTACATTGCGCTTTATGACGACAAGCGCGAGACGATGCGTTTTGCTTTTTACGTTGAAAAGGGCGAGCGATTGTACCCTGAAGATGAATGGGAATTGGGCACCGGCCTGACCAGCGATATTGTTCGCACCCGCCGCCCCATCGTGACCGATGACTATTTAATAGAGTGCGAAAAGCGCGGGGTGATTCCCAGCACGGTGACCGGTTCTCAGCCTGCGCGCGCCTGGATGGGGGTGCCGTTGATGGCGGGCGACCGGGTGTTTGGCGTGATCAATGTGTGCAGCACCAACCCCGATGTGGCTTATTCTGAGGAGCACCTCAAGTTTTTCCGCGCGGTAGCCGACCAAACGGCCAACATTCTTGAAAAGACCCGCCTGTACCGAGAAATGGAGCAGCGCGCGCTGCAACTGGCTACACTGAACGAAGTCGGTCGCACTATTTCTTCTACCCTAGACCTGCGCACGGCGCTTGGTTTGATCATTGAAAAGGCCGCCGAGATTTTGCACGGCGAGGCCGCCTCGTTATTCCTGGTGGATCAAGAGACCGACGAGCTGGTTTTTGAAGTGGCCATGGGCCCCACTGCGCCCAACTTGCTCGGCACGCGCATGCCCAAAGGCAAGGGCATTGTGGGCACGGTGGCGCAGACGCTAGAGCCAACTATCGTGAACGACGTGGCCGCAGATACGCGCTGGTATAAAGGCTATGATAAAGACGGCCAGTTTATCACCCGCGCGCTGATTGCCGTGCCCCTGGTTTCCAAAGATCGCGCCATTGGCGTAGTAGAGGTGCTCAATAAACTTGATGGCTCGCCCTTTGACGCGAATGACCTGAACTTGTTGCAGACCTTTGCGGCTCAATCTGCGGTGGCCATAGAGAATGCGCGCATGTACACCTTGACCGATGCGGCCCTGGCCCTGCGGGTTGAGGAACTGCAAACGCTGCAGCGCATTGATCGCGAGCTGAACGCCTCGCTCGATGTCGAGCGCGCCTTGGACCTGACCGTCGAATGGGCCATGCGCATCACCAACGCTACGGCCGGCTTGATTGGGGTCGTAATCTCTGAAGATGGCGGGCTGCTGTTCCACGCGCTCCACGGCTATGGCAGCGCGCTCGATCACTTTCGCGTCGAGCCTTGGCCGCTTGACAAGGGGATCATTGGCCGGGTGGCGCAGTTGGGCTTTCCTAACCTGGTGCCCGATGTCAGCCAAGACCTCGATTACGTCGGCGCGATAACAGAAACCAAGTCTGTGCTGGCCGCGCCGGTGGCGCGCGAAAACCGCGTCATCGGCGTCATCGCGCTCGAATCAGATACTGTGAGTGGCTTTGACCTGGAAGACCTGAATTTCGTTGTGCGCCTGGCCGACCACGCCGCCATTGCCATATCAAACTCGCAGCTCTATGAGCAAGTGAAACGCGCCAACGAATACAAGAGCGAGTTTGTCTCGGTTGTGGCCCACGAGCTCAAGCTGCCCATGCAGAACATCAAGGGTTATGGCGATTTGCTCAGCAAAGGTATTGGCGGCGAGTTGACCGAGATGCAGCAGCAATTCTTGGGCGTCATTCGCTCGAATGTGGACCGCATGAATACGCTGGTGAGCGACTTGCTCGACATCAGCCGGATCGAAACGGGCCGGATGCGGCTGGACGTCAAGCCGATGCCTATCCAGGGGGTGGTGGAGGATGTGGTGCGCAGCCTGACGCGCGCCATTGAGGAAAAGCAGCAGACCATTCAGGTTCAAATGCCCGACCAGTTGCCGCAAGTGATGGGAGACAAGAGCCGGCTGATCCAGATTTTGACCAATCTGATCAGCAATGCGTACAAATACACCCCGGACGGCGGGCAGTTGCAGGTGCAGGTGCGAGAAGAGGCCCGCAATGGCCAGCGTTACGTGGTCTGCGCTGTCAAAGATAACGGCGTGGGCATTTCGCAAGAAGATGTGGCGCGCCTGGGCCAAAAGTTCTTTCGCGCCAGTGACCAGCGCGTGCGCGACGTGCCCGGCCACGGCTTGGGCCTTTCAATCGTCAAAAACCTCATCCAGATGCACGGGGGTGAACTGACGATTGAGAGCGAAATAGGGGTAGGCAGCACCTTTTCATTCAACGTGCCGGTGGCAGAAGACAGCGAGCCGGCAGCATAGCGCCTGATTATAAGCCAAGAGCCGCTTGCATGCCCAATGCAAGCGGCTCTTTATTTTAGGCAAAGTGCGACGCCCCTGGCCGTTATTGGCCCAGCCCAAAATTCCTGGCGGCCATCTCGGCAATGGTCTGGCCGATGCTGATGGAGGCGGTGGCGGCCGGCGAGGGCGCATTGAGCACGTGAATCATTCGCTCGGCTTCGACCAGCCTAAAATCGTCCACCAGCGAGCCATTGGGCGCTAGCGCCTGCGCTCGCACACCTGCGCCGGAAGGGCAGATGTCTTGTTCGCCTAGTCCTGGCATTAGCTTTTGCAGCGCCTTGACAAACGCGCGCTTGTTAAAAGAGCGATACATTTCGCCGATGCCGGTCTTCCAGTATTTGGAGGCCATGATCCAAAAACCGCCATAAAACGCAATCTCGAGGGCGTCTGGCAAAGAAAAGCTCAATTTGCCATAGCCTTCGCGCCTAAAGGCCAGCACGGCGTTAGGTCCGGCCTCAATGCCGCCGTGGACCATCCTCGTAAAATGCACGCCGAGGAAGGGAAATTCTGGATTGGGCACCGGGTAAATGAGGTTCTTGACCAGGTGATGGCGATCGGGAACCAGCTCATAGTATTCTCCCCGAAAGGGCATGATGCGCAGCTTGGGGTCAACCCCGCACATTCGAGCAATACGGTCAGATTGCAACCCGCCGCAGTTGATGAGGTTCTTGCAATGGACAGTCCCTTGGGCTGTTTCCAAAGTGAGGCCATTCGTTTCTCGGCGAAACCCGGTGACACGGGCGCGGGTCTGCACCTGGCCGCCCTTGTTGCGCACCAGTTCGCCATATTTTTCGGTGACCTGGGTGTAATCTACAATCCCGGTCACCGGCACCCACAGCCCATCAATGCCTGCCGCATGAGGCTCGTACTCGCGTATTTCGCCAGCGTTCAATCGCTTCAGCCCTTCGATTCCATTGGCCCGGCCTCTGCTCTCCAGTTCATCCAGCGCAGGGATTTCTTTTTGGCTGGTGGCCACTACTACTTTGCCGCAGCGTTCGTGGGCCAGACCATGTTCCTGGCAAAATTGGTACAGGGCGTCTCGCCCTTGCGCGCAATTGCGCGCCTTTAATGACCCCGGCTTGTAGTACAAGCCCGAGTGAATCACGCCGCTGTTGTGCCCGGTTTGATGGGCTGCCAGGCGGCCCTCGGCTTCCATAACAATCAGCGAAACCTTGGGGCGGCCAGCCAATGCCAGGGCGGTTGCCATGCCTACAATTCCCCCGCCAATGATGGCAAGATCATAGCGTTTTGAATCCATTGGTCTCTCCACCTGATAAAGCTTGGACGTATCTTTTCAACAATCTGGGGTGAGGGCAGGGCATGCCCTGCCCAGACATGGTAATCGCAAGGATTACCCCTTCATTCTACCCTATATTTTGGGGCGTGCCAAACAGTGGGGCGGTCATAAAAATACCCTCCCATCGGGCAAGCCAACGGGAGGGTACGGTTTGCGGTAGGGGTTAGACCGGCTGTTGAGCTGGCACGGCCTCGCGTATCGCCGGCAGGCATTGAAGCGCCTGGGCTATTTCGTTGGTCGGGTATTCATAATCGTGCAATTGGCCGGCCAGATAGTGCTCGTATGCGGCCAGATCAAAATTGCCGTGTCCTGAAAGGTTGAACAGGATAACGCGCTTTTCACCCTTTTCTTTTGCTTCCAGCGCCTGGTCAATTGCTGCGCGGATGGCGTGGGCCGATTCTGGCGCGGGCACAATACCCTCGGTTCGCGCAAATTGCAAGGCTGCCGCAAAGACCGGGTTCTGTTGATATGCCACGGCTTCTATGTAACCCGTGTCGCACAAGGCGGACAAAAGAGGCGCCATGCCGTGGTAGCGTAGCCCACCAGCGTGAATGCCCGCTGGCACAAACGTATGCCCCAACGTATACATCTTGACCAGCGGCGTCAATTGGGCTGTATCGCCATAGTCGTAGGCATATTGTCCGCGCGTCAGGGTGGGCGCGGCGGTAGGCTCTACGGCGATAAAGCGCACCCCGTTGCGCCCGTTTAGCTTGGCGCGCAGGAACGGAAAAGCCAGCCCAGAAAAGTTGCTGCCGCCGCCCACGCAGCCAATGACAACATCGGGGGTTTCGCCGGCCAGCTCCATTTGCTTGATGGCTTCTTGCCCAATGACGGTCTGGTGCAGTAGCACGTGGTTGAGCACCGAGCCCAAGCTGTACTTGATCGTCCCCCCGCTGGTGGCGGCTACTTCTACGGCCTCGCTGATAGCAATGCCCAGGCTGCCCAGGCTGTCGGGCTGCTCGGCGAGTATCTGCCGTCCTGCCTCAGTCTCTTGAGAAGGGCTAGGGGTGACCCGCGCGCCATAGGTTTCCATCAGCACGCGCCGGTAGGGTTTTTGCTGGTAGCTGATCTTGACCATGTAAACCTGGCATTCCATTTCAAAAAAGTTGCACGCCATGGCCAGCGCGCTGCCCCATTGCCCGGCGCCGGTTTCGGTGGACAGCTTTTTAACGCCCGCTTGCTTGTTGTAAAAGGCCTGGGCTATGGCTGTATTCAGCTTGTGGCTGCCGGCCGGGCTGGCGCCTTCGTTCTTGTAGTAGATATGAGCGGGGGTACCCAGCAGCTTTTCCAGCCGCCGCGCGCGCATCAGCGGGGTAGGGCGGTACAGCTTGTAGATTTCTCGCACCGGTTCTGGAATTTCGATCTCGGCTTCGGCGCTGACCTCTTGGCCGATCAACTCCATAGGGAACAGCGGCGCCAGGTCTTCGGGTGTCACGGGCTGCAGTGTGGCTGGGTGGAGCGGCGGCGGTATCGTGAGGCCCTGGGCTACCATATCGGCGACGATGTTGTAATAGGTAGTGGGCAGTTGACTTTCGTTCAATAAAAACTTGGTTTGATTAGACATTTTCTTTTCCTCCTGATATTTTTTTGATTTCAAGCCTTTGTTTGATCACTTAACAAAAAACGCCCGTCCCTATGGGACGAGCGTTAACACCCGTGGTGCCACCCAAGTTAGGCTGCTTGTTTGATACAACAAAAAATCCGCCGGTGACGGCGGAAAAATTGGTTGCCATTCAAAGAATGGGGCCAGCCTCACTTTAGCAGAGACGCACCTGCCTTGCAGATTGAATCTCTTCTGCCCTGATAACGGTGGCGACTCCGGCAACGGCTATTTGTGTGGGCAACTTAGCCTCACGTTCGCCGTTACAACTCCCAGGCCCATTCGGCATCCGCGCTGGAATTGGGCTTTCACCGCACTGGCCCAACTCTCTGCTCCTCGCTGTGATGCATACTCTTCCTGTTCACAGTTTTTGGACTATTGAGTTAGGCCCTAATTTACCACACGATTCCCTAACCGTCAAGTAGGGTGGCTTTGTGTTTTGGGGTTATAGAGTTGCAGCGCCGAGTTGTATCGTCCTATATTGCGATCAGGCCGATTGCCACCAAACACACCACGGCTCCCAGCCATTGCCTGCGCGAGCCTTTTTCTTGCAGGATGATACGGGCCAATACGATTGTGGCAGCAGGGTACATGGCCGAAAGCGCCACGGCCACATCTAGCCGGGTGAATTGCTTGGCCAAAAGATAAAACACATTTCCACCGGTATCCAGCAGCCCTGCCAGCAAGGCAATTGGGTTGGAGTGCAGAGAGGGAGGGGGCATGCGGCGCAGCCATAGCCAGAGCAGGGCCACACCAAGCGAGACGCAGCGCGCCACCAGCAAGGGGCCGAAAAGCGTCCCCCGCTCCACCTGGCTTAGCAATATAAAGAAACCGGCGAATCCTATTCCGGCCAACCAGGCCAGCCCAAAGCTTGGCCGAGATTGCCTTGGGTTGGTTGCCCTCGATACCAGCCAGATGCCAGCCAGCGCCAATCCCAAACCAGCCAGCCGGGTTATGCCTGGCATGCCTTCGGTGAACATTCCAAAAATCACGGGCAACGCTGCCCCCACCACTGCCGCTGTTGGCGCGATTGTGGCAGTATTGCCCAGTGACAGAGCGCGGTATAGCGCGGCTATCCCCATTGCCCCAGAGCCGCCGGCCAGGGCAGCCCAGAGAATGTTTGCGAGCGATGGAAACGGCTCGCGCCACACCACCATGCATGCCGCCAGAAGCACTATGCCAGACAGAGCCGATAGGACCAAGACGTGAAAGGGGCCGTTCTGCCGGGTAGCCAGCCCGCCGCTGAAATCTCCACCACCCCATACCAGCGCCGCAGTGAGCGCTGCAAGTATCCCCAGCCAATCGGTTGAAAACATTGCCGTATTATACAGCATCAAGGGATCTGGCGCAGGCCGCTTTCTCTTGGTAACTGCTCACCCTCCCGCAGGTTTGACCGCTTTGTAACCTGCGGGAGGGTAGCTGAGCAGTTACTTCTCTTGTCAATCTGCAAAAGGGTAGAGTATAATAGACTCGGAAATAACGTAGCCAACGTATCCCCATACGTTGGCGGACTGGCATGGGGATGCCAGTCCTGCTATTTCCGATAATCCTAATGCTAGTGAACTCGCTCAGTCGGGCAAAGGAGCACCGGCGATATGTTGAGACAAATGCATTTACAACGCGCCACCGCGGCCATCAAGGACGGGCAAAAAGACAAGGCGCGGCAATTGCTTGCTCAGTTGCTTGATAAAGATCCGCGTGATATTCAGGCCTGGCTTTGGATGACGGAGGTGGTTGAAACAGACGAGGAACGTTTGCAATGCTTGCAAAAGGTGCTAGAGATTGATCCGCAGCACCAGCAGGCGCTAGTAGGAGCGCAGCGTTTGCAGGCCAAACTGGCCGGCTCGCAAGTGCAAGCGGCAGAACAAGCCGAGCCACAGGAAGTAGATCTGGTTCAAACAGCAGAGCCGGAGCCGCAAGAGGCCGAGCAGGAGGAAGGTGAGGGTGCAGAGCAAGCTGACCAACCTGCTCCTGCTGATCCACTATTGGCTGCTTTGCGAGCGGCAAGCGCCGAGACACGTTTGATGGCTGTTGAGGCGCTGATAGCGCGGGACGATCCGCGCGCCGCCGGGTTGCTCATGGGCGCTTTGCGCGACCAGAGCCGCAGTGTGCGCCAGGCCTCGGCCAAGGCGCTGGGCAAGCTGGGCGACC
>JBGSMF010000202.1:0-32948 GCA_041740315.1 Thermoflexales bacterium | reverse complement strand
CCCCCGCCCGGGGGGGGGCGACCGGCCGGTCCCCCCCACAACCTGGCCGGCCGCCCCAACTGATCCTCAATAATCACCACAATCCCGTGAAGATGGTTAGGCATAACCACCCATTCATCCAATTCAATTTCTTGCCGAACCTGGGATGAGCGTGACCATTCCTCTGCCACAATGCACCCCAGGTCACTCAAATGTACCACTCCTTCTACAATTTTTCCAAACAGGTCTTTGCGGTTGTGGGTGCAAAGTGTGACGAAATACGCGCCTGCCTGTGCGTAATCGTAATCCTTTAGCCGGATCGAATGGCGATGGTGACGTTTGGGATCGAATGGCGCCATGTTTTTTGCCTCATTGCGGCAAGCGACCGCTTGCCCCGACAGCATTGAATTGATTGTGCTGTGTGGGGGCGACCGGCCGGTCGCCCCCACAGGTTGGTCTAGCTGTTCTTCAACACCACCGGCAAGTAGATGTGAAAGCCCGTTGTTGGCCCCAGCGGGCGATACTGGGCCTGGGTGTTATCCCACGGATAAGAATTGAGCGATTGTCCCCCTATGCTAAAGCTAACGCTGCGGCCCAACACACCGCAGCCATTGCCGCTATCGGCAGCCACTTGCACCTTGTAGGCCAGGTTGCCCAGCCAGTTGATCACCTGCCCTTGCCCACAGAGATTACCTCCAACTGCAGCAGTGATGGTCATCCCATCGGTAGGTGTAAAGGTAGATGTAGCTGATACCGGGCCATAAAAGGTAGCTGGTGGCTGGCCGATTATGGCAGGCTGAGGCAGCTCACTATCAAGTGGCACGCCCAGGTAAAGTGTGATGGCCTGGGTTGCATGCAGCCAATAGCTTTGGCTGTATTCGAACTTGACAAGATCGTTGGTCAGGGCCGCATAAGCCGGGTGATTTTGGATTACTGTGGCATCGTACAAGCGCCACTGGGCCGTGATGCGGTCATAAAAGTAGATCGAGGTGTATGCGCCGTCTATCGAAGCCAGCGCCCGCGTGATTTCACGCGAACCAGCCAAGGGATAGCCAAACAGGTTCCAGCCTGGCTGCAAGGGCGGCGTATCAATGGTGGAAAGCAGGGCATAAATGCCCTGGCCGTTGATGGCGTTGTTGGGCATAGTGGCCGTGGCCTGGTTGTCGTGCGGATCTAGATCGGTGGGCAGGCGCTGCCAGGTGGTACTGCCTTCGGGCAGGTAATACACGTGCAGTGTGTGTTCGTTCCCGGCGGGCACATCGCGCTGTAGATAGTTGATCATCAGGGCGCGCGGAAAGACCTCGCCGGCGGCAAAACGATAGCCCTTGCCCACAGGCGAGAGCCAGAGGGGCAGGTGGGGCAGGCTGTTGAGGGATTGCAATGAAATCGTTCCTGTCTTTGCAAAGATATCTTGCAGGTTAAAGATTGTCACTTGCCCATCGCCGGATGCCGCCGGCGCGCCGAGCTGGCGATTGTTCGCGCCCCAAGCTCGCTGGTTGCCGCAACCACCTGCGCAGGCGCCAGCGTCATTTGGCCCCCAGGGTGGGGTAAGGAAGATTTGGGTCACCGCTTCTTTGGCGGGCGTAGTGCCGGGCACCCACACGCGGAAGAGCCCCTCAAAGATGGGATAATCGAGCGTGACGGTGGCAGTATAAACAAGGTTATTGGGACCGGTTGCCGCCATTTGCGTTATGGGGGCATTGACGGGCAGGGTGCTGGTGACTGCGCCATAGCCGGGAAAGACTTGCACATTCAGGGCGCTTTCGCTGACGGCCAGCGTGACCGTAATGTTCATGGTGTACGAAGTGACGGATTGCACAACGATGATGGGCCGCCAGTTGGCGGCGGGCAGCATTGTGATAGATACATCGGGAGCCTTGAGCGAGTCTATGCAGCCCATGTAAGCTTGTTGTTTCACGTCATCATAAGGGCCAAGCGCGCACAGCCTATCGCCCAGTTCTGCGCCGCGCACCTTGATGCGGTCGCCGCCGCCGACGGTTGCCCCCAGCGGGAGGCAGACCGAATCTGGCCGCCCGGGATTTTTGAACAGGTATACTTGCGCCTTGGATACCGGCAGCAGTTGGCCATCAGCGCCGCGCAGGTCGAAAAAGCGTGTCGGCAAGGGTTGAGCCAGGCTAGGGGGATCGGCGTCTAGCATGCGTGTCACGTTCAGTGGCTGCACGCTTGGGCCGGTATTAGTGATGGTGGGGCTGACGAGCATTGGATAAAAGCGTTGGATGGTCTCCCAATCGGTGCGGCCGGTGGTGAACTGTGCCACTGTGCGAGTGCAATCGCCCACCCAGCCGGCGGCTGTCAGAAACTCGCTGTAAGCATCGTCGTAGGTGCTGGTCATAAAGCTGCCCAGGCAGTCGGTCTTGATGGGTTTGCCGTCTTGCACGCCGATATAGTTATCGGGCAAAAAGAGCAAATAGTGGGCCAGCTCGTGGGCCAGCGCGCGCTGCCAGTCTTGGTTGAGTTCGGTCAGGTTCGTGCCAAAGGGATCCCAGTTTGGCCCCATGCGGATTTGCCCCGGCCCATAGGCGTTGGTAATGACACCGCTCAGGCCAATATCGTCAATAGGGTCATTCACCATGCCGCCCATGGTGGCGCGGGGACGCACGCCGTTTTGGGCGTACATCACAACGTCCGATTTGATCCAGCTATTTTTGCTATGGTGCAGCCGCACGTCGCCAATGGCGGCCTGGCCGTTGCTCACGTCGTACAGCACCGCCGAGGCGTTGCGCAGGGCAATTTCCAAGTTGCTCATAAACTCGGTGTCTGGGCGGGCGTTCCATTCCAGCGACATGTCGAGGTTGAACACCAGCAGCGGGTTGGCGGCAAAAGTGGTTAGCGTTATTTCGCCCCGCTCCATAATTTGATCGCTCGCAAGTCCTGTCTTGGTGGGCGCGCCGCTGGTGAGGTAAAAAGTATAGCTATCTGTAGCGGTGATGGGCGCCAGCGCCACCAGCTTGTCGCCAATGCCCAACTGGCCGCGGCCTTGCAGGTAGCCCAGCTCGTCGGTGCGGAAGGGGATACCAGCGTTATCGCTATATGGGTCGCCGCGCAGTTGGCCGGATGGGATGCGAAAGACCGTGGCATTTGGAGCCGGCAGCGCGCCGTTGAGCACCTGGATCTGGCTGCCGCGCACGCGGAAGGGAAAAGTCTGGGCCGATACAAAGGGCCACTGGTATGGCCCGGCTACCCCGTTTTGAACAGGCCCCAGGTAGGGCAATGCCTTGAGCTGCAAAACCACATTATCGCTCTGTCCCATAAAGCCGCTTTCGTACACGTCCCATACAAAAGAGTGCGCGCCGGTGACAATGGCGCCCAGGTCGGCCGAGGCCTGGCCTATAATGAGCGACCAATCATGCAGTATGCCTGCATCACCTTCATCTGTATCTGCAATGATCAACTGCCACGTTCCGCTGATGGGCTCGCCATCAAACCTGGAGAGAGGTTCCAGAGGGCTGTAAACATCATCAAAGGGGGCAACCCCTTCCAAGATTGAAATGGCCGCCTCGTCATCGAGCCAGGTGCCTTCAAAGTCTTCGCCGCTGCCGCCCACCTCGGCAAATAGCAACACCAATGTGCCCGACGGCGATTGCAGCCAAACTGCCAGGTCAGAGTCATACTCGTGTTCTATATCCAGCCACACTTCCACATCGGCGATCTGGTATGTGTCGCTTATGAACAGTGAAGCTGTGACAATGTCTTGATCCAAAATGTTCAGGGGCAAATTGTCGGTGGTGGTATATTCTTCATAGGCAATGGGAATGGCTGCCGGCAGCCAGCGCCCGCCGCCATCGGGCGAGTAGAAAGATTGAATTTTGGCAAACTGCTGCCCGCTGGGGTTAGACAGGGTATAGCTGATGGGAAGCTCGCCTTCATCCCAAATGGTGGGCATGGCATAAAAATTGGCCGGAGCCAGCGGCCATTCTTCATTGTCAAGCGCGATAGAAATGGCGGCCGGCTTTTGAGCAGGATGGTACAGGTTGGCCGCGCGGCGGTTCAGGTAGACATGGTTGGGGTCGTTCTGGTTCCCCACGGCCAGGTCTGGCGCGCCGTCACCATCCATATCGCCCCAGGCCACGCTGTTGGTATTGTAGCCATTGGCCGAGCGCCACGCGGCGCCGGGTTGCAACCCCTGCCCGTCATTCGTGAAAACTTTGACAGGTGTGCCCCGCCACGATCCAACGGCCAGGTCCAGGTCGCCATCGCCGTCCACGTCGCCCCAGGCAATGCTGCGGGTCCATTCGCTGTCCAATGAATTCCAGGCCGCAGTGCTTTGCAGCATACCATTCTGGTTAAAGTAGATGCGGGTCTGCTGCCCTTCGTTGCCGGTGGCCAGATCCAGGTCGCCATCGCCGTCTACATCGCCCCAGGCCACGCTGGTGGTGTTGTCGCCTTGGCCCGCTTCCCAGGCTGGAGTGCTTTGCAGTGTGCCGCCCTGGTTCAGGTATAGGCGATTCGCATGCCAATAGTTGCCTACGGCCAGGTCCAGGTCGCCATCGCCGTCTACATCGCCCCAGGCCACGCTCATGGTACTATCGGTCATTATGGCCGAGACCCAGGTGGGGACATCTTCCAAAATCGCTTCGTCGTTCAGGTAAAGCTCGACCCCGCCAAACTCGTTTTGGTCAAGCTCGTTATAGCTCCCTACCGCCAGATCCAGATCGCCGTCGCCGTCTACATCGCCCCAGGCCACGCTTTCCGAGTCGTGGCCGAGCAACGAAGTAAAGACCGGCGTTAGCTCAGTGCCATCGTTTCCCAAAACCATCGCAGGTTGATCATTATTTGACACGGCCAAATCCAGATAGCCGTCGTCGTCCATATCTCCCCAGGCCAGGCTGGTGGCTGTGTATATTTCAGCGGTAGACCACGCAGCGGCGCTGGCAAGCGCGCCATTTTCGTTAAGATAAACCTGGATAGCTTCCCCCTGGTTCCCTACTGCCAGGTCCAGGTCGCCATCGGCATCGGCATCACCCCATGCCACGCAGTTGGTGTCCAATGTTTCGGTCGTGGTGATGATAGGGATTTGATCGAGGGCAACGCTCTGGTTCAAGTAAACTTTGGTCGGCTCCAATTCGTCATTGGCCGCTGCCAGGTCCAGGTCGCCATCGCCATCTATATCGCCCAAGGCCACGCCGCGGGTGTGATCGTTGTTGTTGACGAGTATGATGGGGGTGGCCTGCAGGCTGCCACCGTCGTTCAAATGAGCCTTGCGCGGCTGCATGTAATTGCTCACCACCAGATCCAGGTAGCCGTTGCCGTCAATATCGCCCCAAACTATCTGAGAGGTTGTGTCGGTGACTGCCGCCGTCCAAGAAGGCGCAAGCTCTAGCGTGCCGCTGATATTCATATGGATGGCGTTGGGCTGGTCGTCGTTGCCTACCGCCAAATCAAGCCAACCGTCGCCGTTCACATCACCCAGGGCAATGCTGGTGGCCGAGTATATTTGGGTAGATGACCACACGGCAGTAGAATCTAGCGTGCCGCCGACATTTTCATAGAGCAAGAGAGGCTGTAACAACCTGTTGCCCACCGCCAGGTCAAGGTCGCCATCGCCGTCTATATCGCCCCAGGCGATGCTGGTGGTAGAGTAAACCTGGCTTGCAGACCATAGCGGTGTGCTATCCAGAACGCCGGCGTCATTGTGATAAAGCTGGGCAGGCTGGCCCTCATTGCCCACTGCCAGGTCAAAGTAGCCGTCGCCATCCACATCTCCCCAGGCTACGCCAAGAGTATCGTAGGCCCCATCTGCAGACCAATCTGCGCTGCTGCCCAGTTTGCCGCCGGTGTTGAGGTAGAGCTTGTTGGTCTCTCCATGATTCCCAACAACCAGGTCCAGGTCGCCATCGCCGTCTACATCGCCCCAAGCCATGCTGCGGGTATCATCTGCTTCTGCCGACACCCAGGCAGCCGTAGGCGATAGCACGCCATTGGTGTTTAGATAAACTTGGTTGTAGCCCGGGCGATTATACTCAACATTGGTGTAATTGCCCACAGCCAGGTCCAGGTCACCATCGCCGTCTATATCGCCCCAAGCCAGGCCGGCTGCGTTGTTGCTGCTGCCAGAATACCAGCCGGGCGTAAAACTAACGGGGCCGGGGCCATTGGCATACGCCGGGAATACTATCAATAAGAACAATAGCAAACAAATGGTAGTCAACAATGGCAGGGACAAAGAAACATGCCTAATTTTAATCCTAATCCGAGTTTGGTTTTTCATCTTGTTTATTCTCCTCAAAAGTCATAAATCGTAAAATCAAAAAAATCAGATTCGCTTGCCAACACAGTTACACTATATCAGCCTATCACAGCATAGGGCACGTGTCAAATGGTATCTTGATGGTTCAAATTTTGTAACTACTCAGCAGCCTGAGCGTCCTTCGACCTTGCTCAGGATGAGCGCCGCGCATCCTGAGCAAGGTGAAACGCAGTCGAAGGAGCGCGGCGCGTAGCCTGCTCTGTCGGCAGACAGGTCGAAGGGTGCCGGCTGAGTAATTACACAAAAAGCAGAACTCTGTCCTTTGGTTCTGGCTCGGCCAGGCTAGGATGGGGAACTTGGCAAATCTCTTGACCCAGGTATAATCATAATCAGCTTATTGAAGGGATGACGATGCCTAAAACTAGAACAATAACGCTTGTCTCGTGGAATATCAACGGTATTCGGGCCGTACACAAGAAAGGCTTTTTGGACTGGCTAAATCAGACCTTGCCCGATATTCTGTGCTTGCAAGAAACACGGGCCGAAGAGGCCGATTTGCCGCTCGAACTGGCCCAAGTGCAGGGCTATCACGCTTACTGGAATGGCTCGCGCGCCAAAAAGGGTTATAGCGGCACGGCCTTGCTGACCAAAATAAAGCCGGCGGCGGTGGAATTTGGCTTGGGCGTTGACGAGTATGACCAAGAGGGACGCGCCATCATTGCCCACTATCGCACCTTTACGCTGCTCAATTGCTACTTTCCAAACGGCGGGCGAGATCACTCTCGGGTGCCCTTCAAGATGGGGTTTTACGAGGCTTTTCTTGTCAAGTGCCAGCAGTTGCGCAGCCAGGGGCAAACCATTGTTTTTTGCGGCGATGTCAACACAGCCCACAAGGAAATTGACCTGGCCCACCCAAAGCAAAACCAAAACACCACCGGCTTTTTGCCGGAGGAGCGAGCCTGGATTGACCAGGTGGTGGAGGCCGGCTATGTGGATACTTTTCGGCGCTTTTACCCCGACCTGGGCGGGCAATATACGTGGTGGTCGGTGCCCATGCGCGCCAGAGAAAGGAATGTGGGCTGGCGCATTGATTATTTCTTTGTGGCCGGCGCGGCGATAAGGCGGGTGACAGATGCTTTTATCTGGCCTGATGTGATGGGCAGCGATCACTGCCCGGTGGGGATTCGATTGCGACTGTGAGGTTGAATCATGAACAGCTCGCCGCGTAGGTCTGCCATCCTCATCGCGCAGGCGGAACTGGCGCTGAGGCCGGTTTACCTGGATACCGAGACAACCGGCCTGGATACCACCGATCAGGTTGTGGATATTTGCATTGTAGACGACAATGGACGGGTGTTGGTTGATTCGTTGGTCAAGCCCAAGGGCACCATCCCACCCGAAGTAACGTGCATCCACGGCATTACGGATGAGATGGTGGAAAATGCGCCCACCTGGCCCGAAATCTGGCCGCAGGTAGAAAGGGCAATGGCCGGGCGGCGGGTGGCGATTTACAATGCCGATTTTGACGTGCGGATGATGCAACAATCGCATCACAAATACTGCTTGCCGTGGCAATTGGATGGCGCCACCTTCTTTTGCATTATGAAGCTCTATGCCCAGTTTCACGGCGAGTGGAATTATGTCTATGCGTCGTATCGCTGGCAAAAGCTAAAAGCGGCCGGCCAACAGTGCCGCATTGCGCTGCCCAACGCGCACCGCGCCAGGGCCGACGCGTTTTTGGCGCGCCAGGTGCTGCACTATATGGCTGAACAAAATCGCTAGGAGAAGACCAGATGCCTGAATTGCCCGAAATCGCTGTCCTGGCTCGCCAGATGAACAAAAAACTGGTGGGCAAGACGCTTACTCGGATCGAGGTGCGGCAGCCCAAGTGCCTGAATGTTTCCAAGAGTGTGTTTGTCAAGGCCCTCGTCGGCGCGCGGATTGTTGGCGTGACCCAACGCGGCAAGTGGCTGTTGGCTGAAACGACCCAGGGTTGGCTGCTGCTCAACCTGGGCATGGGCGGCGAGATTCTTCTAGTTACGAGAGACACCTTGCCATCCAAGCATCGCCTGATTTTTGATTTGGACAGCGGCGAATGCCTGGCGATAAATTTTTGGTGGTTTGGTTATGCCCATTATGCCCGCCCCGGCAAGTTGGACAAGCACGCCATGCTCGCCAAGCTCGGCCCGAATGCGCTGGATGTGACGCTCGATGGCCTCCAGGCCATGCTCAAGGGACGGCGCGGCCAGCTCAAGTCGTTTCTGCTGGATCAATCTAAATTAGGGGGCATTGGCAACTTTTACATTCACGATATTTTGTTTTTGGCCCGCCTGCACCCCTTGCGGCTCATCCACACACTGACCGAGGCCGAGGTCAAGGCATTATTCGAAGCAATTCACACCGGCCTGCAAACAGCTATTGACAAAAGCGGGTCGTCCTACGAAGTAGACTTGTACGGGCGCAAGGGCCATTGGACGGCAGATGACATTTTGGTGGGATATAGAGAAGGCAAGCCGTGCCCCGCATGCGGCACATCCATTATCAAGATTAGAACCGGCAGCACCAGCAGCTTTATTTGCGCCAGGTGCCAGCCGTTGGCGTGTTAAGGAGTGATTTCGCTAATGTCCAAACATCATTGTGTGCTTTGCCTGCTGGTCTGCCTCGGCCTTTTGAGCATTTCGTTGCCAGCGCGCCCCTCTAGCGCCCAGGGCTCGGTGTATTACGTTGCCACCGACGGCAGCGATGACACCGGCGACGGCTCGCAAGCCTACCCGTGGGCCACCATTGCCCACGCGCTTGGCAGCGTGCCAGACGGCAGCACCATCTTGGTTGAGCCGGGCACATATTTGGGTCGGGTGCGGCTTGACCAGCGTTTTACTCAGGGCGTGGTGGTGCGCTCCCAGACGCCCTACCGGGCACGCCTGCGCCACAGCGGCACTGTCGTCACTTGCTATTATGGCCAGGGCATTACGCTGGAAGGCTTTGATATTGCCCATAGCGGCCCCGGCGCAGGCGCGCTGGTTATCCAGATTCAAGACTTGCTTGATGGCAGCGATTACGTCAGCCGCATCACGCTGCGCAACAATGTGCTGCACGATAGTTATAACAACGATATTCTCAAGATCAACAATGGCGCGGGGCTGGTCACGGTTGAGGGGAATGTCTTTTACAACCAGGCCGGCTCGGATGAACACATTGACATAAACAGTGTGACCGATGTGGTCGTCCAGGATAATATCTTTTTCAACGATTTCGCCGGCAGCGGGCGGGCTAACGCCAACGACACCAGCAGTTTTATTGTCATCAAAGACAGCAATGGGAACGATGATGCCAACCTGGGCAGCCTGCGCATTACGGTGCGGCGGAACGTGTTTCTGAATTGGGAAGGATCGAGCGGCAGCAATTTTGTGTTGGTAGGCGAGGATGGCCAAGCTTATTACGAGGCGCAAGAGGTGCTGGTAGAAAACAATCTGCTGCTGGGCAACTCGGCCAATGTGATGCGCGCCGCCTTTGGCGTCAAGGGCGGGCAAGATATCGTTTTTCGGCACAATACGGTTGCGGGCAACTTGCCCTCGCTGGCGTTTGCCTTGCGACTAAACACCGAGGGCGATAATCCCATCAACCAGAACATTCAATTTTACAACAACATCTGGTCTGACCCCGGCGGCACCATGGACGATTTTTCAGACACGCCGCCGGGTGAAACGGGTTCTTTTGCTTTGGACAATAACCTGTACTGGAATGGCGGGCAGGCCATCCCTTTGGATAGCGGCGAGCTGGTCAACTATACTGATGACGCAAATCGCTTGGTGTCTGACCCGCTCCTAGGCGCTCAGGCGGGGCTGGCGCTGCCGCGCTGGAACGAGCCGGCGGGCCAGTTTGCCGATGGCTCGGCGACGATTCGCCAAGCCTTTGAGCGATTGGTGGCCCTCTATGGCACGCCTGCTAACAACAGCCCGGCCATTGATGCGGCCAACCCAGCTCAGGCTCCTGCCGAGGATATTTTGGGCAATCTGCGCCCGGTGGGGCTAGGCGCGGATATTGGCGCGTTTGAATACCAGGGTTATGGCTTTAGCGTGGAGCTTGTTCCGGCGGCGCGGGCCATTGTGCCGGGCGGCTATGCGGTTTACGTGGTTGATGTGCAGCCCGTAGGTGGTTTTGCTTCGAGCGTTAGCTTGACCGTTGCCAGCCCTTCGCCCAGCCTGACCGTGCAGCTCGACCTTGCCAGCCTGATGCCTCCGGCGCAATCAACCTTGACTGTCACCGATCAACATTTGCCCGGAACAGTGTTGTTGCCCGGCGTTTGGCACAGCGTGCCAATGACGGTGACGGGCGGAGGTGTTACACAAAATGCTAACGCCGCCTTGTTAGTGGGCGGCATGCGCATCTGGCTGCCACTGGTGCTCAAGAATGGTTGATGCGATGTAACTACTCAGCCATACCCTTCGACTGCGCAGCGCGCACCCTGAGCGGAGCGCAGCAAAGTCGAAGGGGCGCGCTGCTCCGCTCAGGATGCTGAGTAGTTACGATGCGATTACATTACTCACCACGGAGACACTGACCTGTCTGTCTACCTGGCGGCAGACAGGCCGCCAGGTAGAGAACGCGGAGAAAACCTGAGAAATTCTCCGTGTCCTCCGTGCCTCAGTGGTAAAAATTAGATTTGTCAGTCAACCAACATGGGGATGTCAGCCCACTTTTCCAACGAAAACTGGTCTAGAAAAACAGCATCGCGACGGTTGCAATGGCCTGCGGCAGGCCGTGCAAAAGCGCCGGGGCCAGGATGCTGCCGCTCTTTTCGCGCACAAAACCAAACACCAACCCTCCAAAACTAGTCCACAAACCCCACGCCAGTGTTACTTCTGTGGACAGGCCCAGAATCCAGCGCAAGATGCCAATGTGCGTCAGGCCGAACAAGAACGCTGCAATGATTGCGCCCCACCCAAATGAGGTACCCCAAAACGTAAAGGGCTTGCCAAAGGCCTCGTTCAGGCGAGAGTGCATATAACCCCGATAGAGAATCTCTTCACCAAAGCCCACGAAAACGGCATAGGTCATAAAGAGCACCAGGGCTTGCCCGGCGATTGTCCCGGCGGCGCTGCTCAGGCTGGGTATCCACAACATTCCTGCGCCCACAAGGCTCAGGCTGCCCGCTGAGGGTTTCTTTTTCAAGAGCCAGGCCAATATGAATAGCAGCGCAATTTGAATGACTGCCAGAATCAGCGCGCCGCCCCAACTTTTGTGGTCTACCCCCATCCCAAACGGCATGTTGGCAAACACAACAGGGATAAAGCAGGTGGCGGCAATGTCGAGCTGATAGTTCAGGTTCTTGAAGGTGATTCCATAGTCGGCCAGCTTTTTGCGTCGAACAAGAATGGCAGCCAGTGCCATGCCAACCATCACGACATAGACAAATACCGGAAACGGAAAGCCAAGCTCTTGGGTTTGCCAGGCTTCAAACTGTGGAAACAAACGATAGAGGCCCAGCGTCAGCAACGGCACAAGCACAAACGTAACAGCTACCACCTCGATTACGGCCAGGATTTTGGCTGGTGTTTTCATGGCATCTCCTGTTCATAGTGCGGCATTACTATGCTGCATACTATGCGGCATAGTATGCACATTGTTTCACCTTAGCAATATTTGTCCACGAATCTTTGCGAATTGTAACTACTCAGGCCGCATCCTTCGACTACGCGCCGTGCAGCCTGAGCGGAGTGAAACGTAGTCGAAGGGGTGCGGCGCTCCGCTCAGGATGCTTACACGGCTGAGTAGTTACTGCGAATTTACGCAAATGGCTGCAAAATTCGTGAAAATTAGCGCAAATTAGCGGATAAAAATCAGGTCTGTCAATCTGGTAAAGCAAGTTTTGCTCCATTGCATTTTTTGTATATCCACCGCCGCAAATCTGCGCGGATTTAGAGAGACAGATGTCTCAAGTGTACGGGTCTCAGCCTCAATCGGTGTTTTTCAGTGGCTGGATAGCTCAATTATACCGCAGAAAGTTGGGCTGCGGCAGAGAAAATCTCTGTGCCCTCTGTGCCTCTGTGGTTAATTTTGGTTGCGGCAGGAGGCCGCGCTATGGTATAATCCTCTTAACACCTGGCCCCTTCTGGCGCGGTGTTCTGGGGTGGATGTTAGGAGGAAAAGATGATGCAAGCGCCTGTGGCTGCTTTGCCCCGCCGTTCACAAGTGATGCGCGCGCACAAAGAACATGGTGGACGCCTGGCCGCTGTTCTTCCCATTCACTATCCGCGCGCGCTGCTGCGGGCTTTTGACATGCTACCGGTGGAAGTGTGGGGACCGCCCGGGGTAGATGCCAGCCTGGGCGCAGCTCACTTGCAGCCGTATGTCTGCTCCATCGTTCGTAATGCTCTTTCTTTTATTCAGGCCGGCGGCCTGGGCATGGTGGATGTCATCATCGTTCCGCACGCTTGCGACTCGCTGCAAGGACTGGGCAGCTTGCTGCTAGATTTTGTGCGCCCTGACCAACCCGTCTTTCCGCTCTATATTCCACGCGGCAAACGCGCCAGTGATGTTGATTTTTTGGCGAGTGAATTGCGTTCCCTTTACCATCAGTTAGAAGGGGTGGCGCAGTGTTCCCCATCAACCGCAGGACTAGTATCATGCATTCAGCGTGAAGAGGCGGCCGACAAGGCGTTAACCAAGCTGCATCAACGCCGCAGGCATCTGGCCCTTTCGCAGATTGAACTCTATCGCCTCATTCGGAGCCGTGAATATCTGCCCGCCGAGACATTTCTGGGTCTGGCGCAGGCCGCGCTGGCCCACACTGCCCAAGCGCCGCAAGCTGGCCTTCCCATTATCCTTTCCGGCATCGTTCCAGAGCCAATGAGCCTGTTCGAGTCTATCGCAGAGATGGGTGGGCTGGTAGTAGCCGACGATCTGGCCTGTTGCGGGCGCAGGCTTTACCCGCCTGGAGCAAGCGATGAGCCTTTCTGCCACATGGCCGAAAGCATACTTTATGCTTCACCCGACCCCACTCGCGGCAATCCTCTTCAAGATCGCCTTGAGCACCTCTTGCACTTGGCCCAAACGACGGGCGCAAAGGGCGTGGTCTTTTACGATGTCAAATTTTGCGAGCCAGAGTTGTTTGACCTTCCTATCTTGCGCAAGGGCCTGCAAGACGAGGGTATTCCCTCGGTGGCTATCGAGATTGACCTGAGTCCACAGGACAGCGGTAGCTGTGACGCTCTTTCTCACCAGGTTCGCACGCGGATTGAGGCTTTCTTGGAGATGATTGCATGAGCATCGGCAAGCTGTTGTGGTATCAGTGGAATGTCAACGTCTTGGGTCGGGCTGCGCTGCGCGTGAACCGCTGGCAAGCGGAGCGGCGGGCGCACAGCCCCTCACACTGGAAAAGCGACTATCTCATGCCGCCGCTCAAAATTGCGCCGCGCGCCAAAGAACTGGTGGCGCGCCATTGGCTAGAAGGCCGCTATGCCAACTTGCAGCGCAAGGTGGCCTGGGTCACCTCTGGCGCGCCGGTGGAATTGCTCAAGGCGCTGGACTTTTTTGTGATCTATCCAGAAAACCACGCGGCCATTTGCGGGACGGCGCGGGTGGCCGTGGATATTTCTTCCCAAGCAGAAAACGCGGGCTATTCGCGCGATATTTGTTCTTATGCTCGCACCGACATTGGCGCGATGCTTTCAGGCCAGACGCCGGTGGGCCGGCTGCCCAAGCCCGACTTGCTGTTGGCCTGCACCAATATATGCCAGACGGTCCTCTTTTGGTATCGAGTGTTGGCGCACCACTTGCGCGCGCCGCTCATTCTCATTGACACGCCTTTCATTTACACCCAAGCCACCGAGCACTCGATCGAGTTTGTCAAGCGGCAACTGGAAGAGGCCGTGCCCATCGCCGAGCGAGTGGCGGGCCAGGCCCTCAATGAACAAAAGCTCAAACAAGTGAGCCGCTTGAGCAAGACCGCCTCGCAACTGTGGCTAGAGATTATGGAGCGCGGCCGGCGCCGGCCCGCGCCGATTTCTGCCTTTGACCAGTTTATCCAGATGGCCCCCATCGTAGAGATGCGCGGTGACGCCGCCACGGTTGACTTTTACGCTGCCATGCTCAAAGAAGTGGACGAGCGCATTGCCAACGGTATTGGAGCGGTAAAGCACGAACGAAAGCGCTTACTGTGGGATAACTTGCCCATCTGGTATCGGCTGCGCTATTTGGCCGAGCTTTTGGGAGAACACGGCATTGCCATCGTCGCATCAACCTACACCAATGCTTGGGGCGAGCTGGCCCCGCTGATAGACCCGGAGCGCCCGTTCGAATCGGCGGCGCGCACCTACCTTCACCCCATCCTCAATCGCGGCACGGGGCACAAGCTGGCAACGATGAAACACATGGTTGACGATTATCATCTGGACGGCGCAATCCTTCATTCCGACCGTTCGTGCAAACCTTACTCGATCGGCCAGATGGATCAACGCGACCGGCTGATTCGAGAGTATGGCGTGCCGGCGCTTTTGTTGGAAGCCGATCACAACGACACGCGCGCCTATGCAGAAGAGCCGGTGGCTAACCGGCTGGCAGCTTTTATCGAAATGCTTGGGTGATGAGTTGTCTCCTTATTGTGTGTTTTTGGGGGAAATCACCGCAGAGGCGCGGAGAACGCTGAGAAATGCAAAAAATAACTCTGGCCTCTGCGCCTCGGCGGTGCAAAACAGCTTATCGCACTTGACTATTAGGTGATGAGGGAAGGGCGCATGGCAAGCGAGATACGCGCGCTGGGCATTGATGTGGGTTCCACCACTACCAAGATTGTCGGCATAGACGCACAAGGCAAGCTGGTGTGGCATTTGTTGGAGCAGGCCGAGCCGAGAGTAGAGGACCAGGTGGGGCGTTTCCTGGCGCGCGCGCGCGAAATGCTCCCCCCTTTCATCCCCCCCGCGAGCGGGGGGGATGAAAGGGGGGGAGTGCCTCTCATTGCCACAGGCTACGGACGCCACTTGGTCAATCAGGCTGCGCGCAAGGTGACCGAGATCACCTGCCACGCCAGGGGAATCTATCGCGAGCTGGGGCATGGCGGGACGCTGGTAGATATTGGCGGGCAGGATAGCAAAGTCATTGGCATTGGTCCCAAAGGCGACGTAATTGACTTTGTGATGAATGACAAGTGCGCGGCCGGCACAGGGCGTTTTTTGGAAAACGCCGCCAATCGGCTTGGCGTGCCGCTGGACCGTATGGGGCAGGTGGCGCTGTTGGCCACAAAAGAAGCCTCCATCTCTAGCACGTGCACCGTCTTTGCCGAATCCGAAGTTATTTCGCTGATTGCGCACGGGGCAGCCATCGAGCCTGTCTTGCGTGGGCTGCACCGCTCGCTCATCAAGCGCGTCGTGGCCATGATTAGAACCGTCGGTCTCACGCCGCCGCTGATGCTTTCGGGAGGTGTGGTGCGCAACCCGGCCATCCCCCGGATGCTGGAAGAAGAGACCGGCCAGCCGGTGATCTTGCCTGAATACCCGCAATTGATGGGCGCTTACGGCGCGGCGCTCATTGCCTTGGGGATGAGGGACGAATAGCTAGGCCGCCTTGCGAATTTCTTCTTCTCGCAGGGCGCGCCGCAAAATTTTGCCGATCATGCTCTTGGGCAGCTCGGTGCGGAACTCGACTTCTGAGGGAACCTTGTACGGTGTGAGGTTTTTGCGAAAGTAAGCGATGAACTCGTCGGGCGTCGCTGTTTCTCCATCCTTGAGAACGATATAGACCTTGATCCGCTCGCCTTTGTATGGATCGGGCAGCCCGACGGCAATGCCTTCTTTGACCTTGGGATGTTGGTAGATGAGTTCGTCAATCTCGCGCGGGAACACGTTAAAGCCGCCGGTGATGATCAACTCTTTTTTGCGGTCGGTGATGTAAAAATAGCCGTCCTCATCCATGTAGCCAACGTCGCCCGTTTGGAGCCAGCCATCCAGAATGGTTTTGCGTGTTTCTTGTGGGTTTTTGTAATAGCCCAACATCACCGTTGGGCTGGTAAGGACGATTTCTCCCAATTCTCCCGGGGGCAAATCGCGCCCATCGTCCAGGCTGACAATCTTGACCTCCACATCGGGAAAGGGAATGCCGATGCTGCCAATTTTGTGCTGTCCATGGTAAGGATTGGCCATGATGGCTGTCACGGCCTCGGTGAGGCCATAGCCTTCAATCATCCGGGCGCCGGTTTTTGCTTCAAAGTCTTCTTTGATAGCGCGGGTGAGAGGCGCTGCGCCGACAAAGATGCCCCTGAGGCTGCTCAGGTTGTAGCGGTGGATATCCGCCAGGTTGCTCAAGGCCACGAACATTGTAGGAACGCCGATAAAGAAAGTGGGTTTGTGTTTTTGAATGGCTTTAACCACCTCTCGCGCGTTAAAGCGGGGCAGCATTACAATCTCTCCGCCTGCCAGCACCGGCGTGTTCATGGTCACGCTCATGCCAAAGCCGTGAAAAAACGGCAGCACGGCCAATAGCCGGTCGCTCTCATTGATCTGGCCCCAGGCCAGCGCTTGGTGCGCATTCGCAACGAAATTATAGTGCGATAGCATAATCCCCTTGGCCGTGCCTGTTGTGCCGCCGCTGTAAATCAAGACGGCCAGCTCGTCTGGCTCTGCCGGTTCTGGCTGAAAATCGGCTGGGGGCGCTTGCTCTACCAGCGTTCTATAATCCACCCAAGCCGGGTTATTTTTCCCGCCCAGCAGCTTGCGCTCGCGGAAACCCTGGACCAGGTTGATCGGCAGTGGCATAAAATCTGCCAGGCGGCTATACACGATGCGCTTGAGCGGCGTCTGGGCCAGCAAGGGCGCCAACTTTTCCAAGAAAAGCGGGATGGTAATGGCTGTTTCGGCCCCAGAGTCGTTAAAGTGAAAGACCATCTCGCGCTCGCTGCACAGCGGGTTCAAAGGAACAATGACTGCGCCGGCTTTTAAAAGACCATAGTAGCTGATGATGAACTGGGGCGAGTTGGGCAAAAGCATCACCACCCGATCCCCTTTGCAGATGCCCAGGCGGCGGATGCCGGCTGCAAAGCGATCTGAAAGCGCCTTGATTTGCTGGAAGGTAAAACGCCGCCCAAAAAAATTGGCGCACGGCTGGCTGGGGTGTCTGGCAGCCGTTTCATCCAAGAGCTGGTAGAGTGGAATACGGGGGTAGCTTGGGTGAGAGGAAACCGCTTGATCATAATGCTTAAGCCAAGCTTTACCCATTTGGCCCTCCTTGCTCACTGTGGGCGTTCAGGATTCGCAATTTTTTGCTGCCATTATTTTACCACGCTTCAAGTTGAAACGGCAAGTGACGATCAATCGCCTTGCTCGCCGGGTTAATCTTGTGTCTTGCGGGCTGAATGGATGGCTTGTTCTATTTCGTAAATTTCTACTGGCTTGACCAGGTAGGCGGCCGGGTTCAACGCCATAGCTCGCCCTTTCAGGCTTGGATACTGATAGCCTGTGGTAAAGATGATTGTGGCCGAGGAGAAATTGCCGATTTGCCGGGCTGCTTCGATGCCATCCATGCCGCCTCTCAGGCGAGTATCCATCAGGATCACATCGGGGCTCTCTTTTTTTGCGCTCTCGATGGCTTGCTCTCCACTGGCAACCAGCTCGCAAACCTCATAGCCGGCCCGGATCAGGCTATGTTTCAATGCCAGCGCAATCAGTGATTCGTCTTCGACGATCAGAATTTTTAGCTTTTCCATGGGTCATACCCTGATATCCTTCACGCGATTAAATCGCGCGCCCTCTGTTTTCTCGCTCTATCTTTCAAGTGTCTTTATATAATGAGAGATGTACCCACCGGAAGACGCAAACCACAGCGTGCCGTCAGGCGCTACGGCGACGGATGAAACAACCTCGCCTGGCAAGCCATCTGCAGTAGTGTAGGTGGTCCAGCTTTCCCCATCGAAATGTGAAAGACCGCGGCTGGTGCCAAACCACAGTGTGCCATCGGGAGACGCAGCGACAGACCAGACAAAATTGTCCGCCAGGCCATCTTGGGTGGTGTAGCTGGTCCAGTTCACTCCGTCAAAGCGCGAAACGCCATTTTGAGTGCCAAACCATAGCGTTTCATCGGCTGCCACAGCAATTGACCAGACCGAGTTTTGCGCCAGACCGTCCTCGGTGGTAAAAGTAGTCCATTTTTCTCCATCAAAACGAGAGACGCCTTGGCCGGTGCCAACCCAGAGTGAACCATCTGGGGCTATAACGCTGGACAAAATATAGTCATCCACCAAACCATTTTTTGCGGTGTAAATCGTCCATTGCTCCCCATCAAAGCGACGGAGGCCGCTATCTGTTCCGAACCACATTGTGCCGTCTGGGGCCGCCGCAATCGCATAAACACAGTTGTTTGTCTCTCCATTTCGCATGGTATATTGGGTCCATTCTGTTCCGTCAAAGCGAAGGGCTTGGCCAATGCAGCCAAACCACACTGCTCCATCGAGGGCTATGGTTGTAGCATAAGCGCCGGCGCAAGAGTCGTAATAGTCCCAATCGTTTCCGTCGAAGCGAAAGATACCTTCAACGCCTTTGAGACTATCGGCGGCAAGCCATACTGTGCCGTCGGGCGCTATGGCTATTGAGCGAGCTGAGGTGCCGCTAGACTTCCAGCGCGCGGCGTAATAGTTGGTTAGAGCGCCTCGGCCAAGCTGTGATACGCCTGCCCGCTGGGGCAAGTTTGCAGATTGTGTCAGCTCGGGCAGGGTCAGTGTACACGCTGTTGCCAGCAGTATTGCTGCGATTGTTATTGACAAGATTTGCTTGCGCATGGCTTTTTTGGAGTGCGGTTTTTTGCAGGTCTTTTAACCCAAGACTGCTTTTTCCAGCAAACGATAAAATATCCCTTCCGGCAACAAGCGGCGCAGGAGCGACACCTGCCAAGCATCGCTGCCAACCGGATAGCGCAGACGCCAACTGGCATCCGTCGCCGCCTGATAGATTGTCTGCGCCACAACCCGCGGTTCGGCGCCAGCGCGCGCTTGGGTCTCGCCCGGGCGTTGTTGCCCGCGTTTCAGAATGTCGCCATAAGCTTCCATCCAGGCTGTGTCGTCCACTTTGTCCAATGAACGATCGTAAAAATCTGTCTTGATGACGCCCGGCTCGATTATTTTGACCTTGATGTTCAGCGGCTTTAACTCGTACTGTAGCGCCTCTGAAAAGCCCTCCACGGCCCACTTGGTGCTGTTGTAGAGTGTGTAGAGTGGAAAACCAATCCGTCCTCCCATTGATGCCACATTGATCAGGACGCCGCCTTGCTGTTGGCGGAAAAGAGGTAGGATCTCGCGTGTTACGTCTAAAAGCCCAAACACATTGGTATTGAACTGTCGCACTACCTGCGTCTGAGTAGTCGCCTCGAAGGGGCCATAGATTGCATAGCCTGCATTGTTTACCAGCACGTCAATTTTCTGATACCTATCGAGGGCGTATTGAATGGCCGCGCGGATGGAAGCATTATCCATCACATCGAGATGGACCAGATCCGGCAGACCTTTTTCATGCAACGGTGTGCGGCGCTTTTCGGGATTGCGCATCGTGGCGATGACATTCCACTTGCGTTCAAAAAAGTATAGGGCTGTCTCCATGCCAATGCCGCTGGAAGCGCCAGTGATCAACACGGTTTTGTGTGTATTACTCATGTTATCTCCATTAGGCTCTATCGGAAATAGCAGGATGGGCATCCCCATGCCCATCCGCCAACGCATGGGGATGCGTTGGCTGCCTACTTCCGATAATGTCTATTGTGCTATTCGGGTTGATTTTTACCATACAGCTTGTCAAGCCGTTGCCCGGGCAGCCCGCAGGCGAATGTAAAGTGTCAGGCCGAAAACGTACATAATCATTGCCGCTTGGACCATACCTTCATAAGCGTTGCGTTTTTGCTCATCTGGAAGGAGACCAATGAATGGATAACCGGCCACAAAGAGGGCCAACAGCGCCAAGATTAATACCTTGGGGAGGCGTTCTAGTTTGCGCAGCGCGATGAGGGCAAGCAGCAGCGGGACAATTGAAATAATGGGCAAAGAGTTGACCTGGTAACGCGCAAACTGCGCCGGGGTAACGGATGATGGCGTAGGGATGCCGCCTGCCATCAAAATCAGATACGGTAAGGCAAACAGGCAGGCCAGCAAAGCCACCTGTCTCAAACTAGGCGGCGCGCCACAAATCAGTATAGTCAGCATGGCTAAAGAGAGAAACAAGACTAAGGCGCGCCCCGCATAGGGCAATGTGGCGATCATTTCTTGGCGAGGCGCATAAGGCCAGTATTGACGTAAGCTTATGCCCATTCGCGGCGAAAGGATAGCGCGCTCAATTGTCCAGGTAACGAGCTTGTTGGGAGGTTCTGTTTTTACATCCAACTGGATGCCGCCGTTTTCCGGCTCGGCAAACAGTAAACAATTATCAGTGTCTGGTACCACTGTCAGCCTGAAATCGGTCACTTCACGCGGCGTCAGAATTTCATAGAAAAACCAATCCATCCCCCAGGTTGTGAAACTGATTGAAACAATGTTCTTTTCACCAGCTTCCAAGCGGCCGTCCCAGGCGATTGCATCTGACATGACTTGGTAGGAAGCAATTTCCTCCTCATTCACTTTGATGTGGATGTCTTGATAAAGCTTTGTTTGTGGCGAGAGTGGAAAGCGATACTCAACATGCGTTTCTGTATCGGTGGGATTAAAAACATCATATTCGTACAGGGTAGATAACTTGTAGCCATTGAATGTATCAGTGGGGTGAACGGAATCAATCATGTTCATCGTAACCTGTCCGCGAAAACGGGTGATACTTTTTTGCAAGACAGGCTGTCGTACCCTAATAGTACGATACAATAATGGCCGCGTCGGATCGGCAGGTTGGATTGCTTCTTGCGTTTCGGTCATAGTGTACTGCATGACACGCAGGTCTTGCTGATGGTATTCACCGCCATATTGGTCGCGCCATTTTTGCCAGGCCTGGTTGCTCAAACTGCCGCCAGTGGTAAATGCGGCGTAAATTTTATTAAAGGCTGCATAGTCGTTGTTCAACAAGAAATAAAAGATTATCGGCACAGCAACAAACACCAGCGTTCGGGCAAGCGATGTGATTAGGGCGCGGCCCCATTCCCAAGCCTGGTCGCTGTTGCTGCGCGAGCGGACAAATACCGCGCCAAAGAAAAAAGCCGCCGCCACCACCAGCCATAGGCTGGCAGCCGGCTCGCGGTTACTCCAATTTTCCAGTAGAGACTTGGCGTACTCCATGATTTGCCTACATCGCCGGAGAAATGTCTTTGGGCCTTCCGCTCACATAAAGCGACAGAGCCGTGAGGTATAGAATCAGCCCTGCCTGCAAAAGTATGTTAAAGGCGTTCTGATGGACAAGCTCGGTCAGCAGGCCAGAGAGCGGATAAACGACGGTAAAGAATACAACCAGGGCATAGATGATGGCTCGCAAGGGGCGCGAGGGCAGCTTGCGGAAAAGCAGGTAGGCTAGAATCAATGTCAATGCTGCCCCAACAATGAGGCTCCCCCAGAAACCAAAGAAATAGTCGCTGATGGCGGCCATCAACAGAAACTGCATGGTGTATACGGCTGAAAGCAGGGCCAGGTCGAGAAAACGCACTTGCAGCCCCCAAATCAGCATGGTCAGGGCCAACATTGCGCCAAGCAAGGTCAGGGCATACGGAGAAACCAACAATACCCGTAACACTTTTGCGCCTGGCTGCTCTGGCTGGACAAGCGCCACTCCCATCCCGGCGGTGGTGATGGCCCGGTCCAGTCTCCAGGTCAAAATTGAGCCGCGCCCGTCGCTGGTGGGCCTGATCTCTGTCGGCGTGATGACCCGCTCAGGGTAATTTAATAGCCAGGTAGGCAGCCGGTCAATAGTGAGGGTCAGGACAAAATTCTTGATCTCACGTCGGACTGGGATTTGATAGTAGAAATAGTCCATTCCGCGCGACGAATAGGTGATGACCACCTGGCCCTGTTGATGAGGTTTCATCTTGGTTGTCCAAGAGACCGTATTGGACGCGAAACGCAAATCGGAACTCAGGTCGCGGCCATCCATTTTGGCTACAAAGTTCTCAAAAAGCGTCTGCCCTTCTGCCAGTGGGAAGGTAAAGGTGGCGTCGGTCTCTATGGATGAATCGTTCACAATATCATAGGTCAATATTACGTCAATGACGTAACCACTGTAAAGCGCATAGCCCTTTTCGCGCTCGCTCAGGCGCATGTCCACATTGCCCGTAAAACTGGTGATGCTATTTTGAGGCACATCCTGGCGCTGCTTTACCGTCCGGTAGAGCGGGGGCTGGGTGATATCTTCTCGCGGAATTTCTTCTTTGACCTCGGTTTCAAAAGAGTGGCTGATGGACAACTCGATTTGGGTGTGTGGCCGCCCCCAGATAGACCAGGCGCTGGCGCGGCTTGTGTCTGAAAGACTGCCGTGAGTAGAGTAAAACGTTGCAATGTTGTCGTTGAGAACTGCCCGAAACGCCCAGACCAGGCCGATGAATAACGCCGCGCCTACGGCTGCTTCAATGATGCGCCTCAGCCAGGGCCAGAGTTCGCCTGATGTTTCCTTGCGCAACTGAAAGGCTGAGCTAAACAGCACGATAGCCGTTGTGACCATTAACACGCTGACGGCCGGTTCTACCGTAAACCAATGCGCTAGTCGTTCCAGCATTTTGCCTCCATTCTTCTATAATAACTTGCTGTGCTTATCCTCCCGCAGGTTTGAATGCTTTGGGGTGGGCAAGTGCGCCTCGATCATGTTCGCAACTCTGCCAAGGCTGCCAAATTGTA
Organism: Thermoflexales bacterium; assembly: GCA_041740315.1. Classification (GTDB taxonomy): domain Bacteria; phylum Chloroflexota; class Anaerolineae; order Fen-1058; family Fen-1058; genus JBGSMF01. The sequence goes on along the minus strand of JBGSMF010000202.1, from coordinate 9,990 downwards.
ACCTGCGGGAGGGTAGGCTGGCGGGTACTAATGACCCTAAATATTGGCCGGACCAGTGACGATGGTCATGGCTCAATCTTTGTCCCCAGCACTTGCAAGAATTTGGCGAGCCAGTCAGGATGAGCCGGCCAAGCCGGCGCGGTGACTAGATTGCCGTCCACATGGGCCTTGTCTACTGGAATATCTACATACTTGCCACCCGCGCGAGTGACATCTGGCCCAACTGCCGGGTAGGCGGAGCAGGTTTTGCCCTCGATGACCCCGGCCGCGGCCAGGACCTGGGCGCCGTGGCAGATGGTGGCAATGGGCTTGTTGGCTTGCGCAAAGTGTTGCACCATCTTGAGGACGGTTTCGTTCAGGCGAATGTACTCTGGCGCGCGCCCGCCAGGGATGACCAGCGCGTCATAGTCTTCGGCCTTGATCTCTGCAAATGTAGCATTCAGCATAAAGTTGTGACCAGGCTTTTCGCTGTAGGTCTGGTCTCCTTCAAAGTCGTGTATTGCAGTGCGCACTTTCTCGCCGGCCTTTTTGTCGGGGCAGACGGCGTGGACGGTATGCCCCACCATCTGGAGGGCCTGAAAAGGCACCATGATTTCATAGTCTTCCACATAGTCGCCAATAAGCATCAAGATTTTCTTTGCACTCATAATAAACTCCTTTCTGTTATCGTGCGTTTTGCAAATTGTTCATGCCTTTGGGATACGAGCTATATGATAAGGGACAATGCGCTTTACGCCTCCTTTCTGGCTGTTCTTGTGGGCATCGCTGCTAACTCTGATGTTGGATGAAACACCAAATTGTAAATCAAAAGATCAACCCTGGTTCCGCCAATTCTAGTACTGGTCAGGTTCCTCTGGCGGAGAAATGCGGAACTTGGAGCCGTGAGGGTGTGAGTCGATATAATCAACAGAGGCTCTCACTTCCTTCCCCAAGCTTGCCATAAGACGCTCGATTTCATCATACTGAGACGGAAAAAGGTCGTTAGGAACCATCAGTACATAATTTGCTGCATTTAGGCTAGAAAAGACATTGACGCCAAGCTGGGCGAGGCGCGTCAAGATAGCTCTGCTGCGGCGTGTGAGCTTCCATTTTTTGTTGTAAGTAATTTCCCCAGGAGTGAGCACGCCTACTGGTGTTTTTCGTTGCTGTGGGCTGGCTGGTTGAGAAATGTCCTTGTTGGGTGTCTCGGTCTTGCTGTACGCTCCTGGAGTTTCTTGCATGACCCTGCGCTTGTCATCTTCAATCCACCAATAGGAGTCGTGACCATAGTAGATTGTGTTGGCCCAATATTCCTCGGTCTCATGATAGATCAGGTCACACCCGACAAACTGCGATCCTTCCCACTGAGCGTTGATTCGGGCAATGGCCTCTTGTTCCGAGATGCCAAAACGGCTCTTCATCTCGGCCACGATCTTTTCGCAAAAGTCGTCAGATTCTGCATCCGTTTCAAATGTCCACTTGTTCACTTGTGCCCAGTATCTACGGAAGTATGATAATTCTTGTCGCGATAATTTTCCAGTGTACGGTGGTAATCCAGCGCCATTTTTGAGACATTTACAGCGGAATCAACAGCCTGGTGTGTTCCAAGCCCAAACCCGCCGGCATCTCCGCCAACATAGTACAAACCTTCAACCGGGGTCTTGCCATTCAATCGCTTGTCACCATACTGAGTAACTGAGAGGGCTACTCCGTAATCCTCGCCGCCTCTACCGGGTAGAACACTATCTCTACCCATCTTGGAAACTTCAAGAGGCCCAAAGGCCTCTTCCCTCTCAATGTGCTCAAGAATATCTGGCTGCATCTTGACGACAATTTTCTTTACCCGTTCGAGATAAGGTTGGATATTGACTTCCGGATCGCCTAGACAAGACATGCAGGCGTACACAATTTGCTTCCCTTCCGGTGCAAGGCCGGGATACAGGGAAGTTGTGCCCAGATATACATAAGAGTGATCGGGAAATTGGCCGCGTTCCATGTTCTCGAAATCGGCAAGAGTGGACACGCTGTTATACGTGATATAGACATTCATTGGTAAAGTGAGCAAGGGCTTGTTCAAAAACCAGCGGTAACCCACATTGGCCAGGTTCATCTCCAGGTTCTTGACCCATTCTACATACTCGGATTTGAACTTTTTCTCTCCAACAAGCTTTAACACCGTTGGTTGTATGCCGGCATTGCTGATCACAATAGGGGCATCGTACTGCGCGCCTCCGGCTTGGACCCCCGTGATTCTATTCTGGTCAATCAGAATCTTTTCAACCCTGGTGTTGAATAATATCTTGCCGCTATACCTTTCGACCGCGCGGGCGAATCCCTGAAATACGCTTCCCATACCGCCCTGATAATACCGCCCTCCGCCCCACTGGGTGGTTTGCTGTACGGCGCGGATCATGGCCGCCGCGCTTACCCTATCGGCAGGCGCTTCAAAGAATCCCTCGGTATAAACCGAAAGCAGATAGGACTTGAGACTTTGCGGCAGGTCGTGGCTGTCAATGTAATCCAGCGCCGATGTCTTGGCCAATTTCTCCACTTGTTCGGGCTTTATTGAATTCATCTTGGCGAATATCCTCAAGAATTTAAAAAATCCAGTCCAACTCAACCCGAGCAATCGCTTGAAACCAAAAGGTGAAGGATTCTTGCCAGGCATTTCCAGGGTGCGTATTTCCCCGCCAGGGAGCTCAAAGTAAAATCTCCCTACCGGGTTGGGGTAGATAACTTGCGCCTCGTTTTCCAGTTCCAGATCGTGAATCAGTCTTTCAAATAGCGAGTTGCGAGATGGCACGGCATTGATAGGGAACATTTCATAATAAAATCCGTCTCTCTGCACCGTCAGCATTTTACCGCCAGCCGTCGAATGCCTATCAATCAGCAAAACGCGCAATCCTTCTTTGGCAAGCAGAGCGGCAATCGCGCTTCCACCTGGGCCGGCTCCGACAATGATTGCGTCGTATTGATTGCCATCTGATGTAGCCATTATTGCCTTTTCCCTTTTGCTATAACCCCATCACTTTTTTGTCATCGAAGAAACGCAAGGAAAACCATTCCCAGTGCGTATTGGCAGTGATGATCGCATGCAGCATGCCATATTTTTCTCTGCCTGGTTGGGTTTCTTTAGGGTTGGCTTTTCCGTTTTGTGAATATCAGATTAACAACGTAATAATAGGCCTGGCATAGTAGCCCGAAAATTAGCAGCGCCGCACCCTTCCCGACAGTTAAAAAGGATGCTTGGGTTCCATTCAAAACCACGATATTCTGCCCCATCGCAACGATAAGAGCCGCCGGAATAGCGCCTACAATGTTTACAAATCCGCCGCCCAAGGAAGTGCCGCCCAAAAGTACTATCAGAATCGCGTCAACCTCAAGTCCTGTGCCTATCGTTGGCATAGCAGCCCGGATTCTGCCAAGATATAAAGCTCCGACAAAACCGGCCATTACACTTGACAAAACGTAGGGCAAACCAATAAGAAGGCTCTGGCGTATCCAGGAAGCTCTATTCAGCAAGAGATGTCTGCCACTAACAAGTTTTAGTTCAGTTGCGACAATACAAACAATTATTAGCAAAATGAGCGCGACCACGGGAATGGCAAGCGATGACAAGAATCCTACCTCTGCAACTACAATAGTTCGCCCATCTGTGATTATATAGCAGATGCCCCTTAACATTGTCATCATAGCCAAGGTCACAATCACTGGATTAAGTTTAATCACACCCATCAGAAACCCGTTAACAAGGCCGATCAAGAAGGCCAGACCCAAGCCAACGATAAATGCTACCCCGATACTTGTCTCCTTGGAAACAACCAGTGAAGCCATTACGGTTGCTGTCAGCGCGGCTACCGACCCAACGGATAAATCTATACCCCCAGAGGCGATTACTAGACCCATAGTTGGCGCTAACATAGCAACAGCAAGCCAGGCCCATGTCATACTTCGAATGTTAGCCGGTGACAAAAACCTTTCCGCGGCTACACCCCCAACGAGGACTAGGATAACCAAGAGTGCCACAATTAATCCATCCCATAAGGCATTGGAAGAAAGCCTCCACAGAATGTTTTCGGAAAAGTGTAGAGAAGATATGTCTTGATTTATGCTTTTTTGTGTCATTCCAGAATCTCCTTATGTAAAAATTATTTCAAGCATACTCATTGGCCCACAAGTGGTTTAGGCAGCTTGATTTGCTATGGTTGCCTTTCGCTCTGACTAAGGAACAGCAACTATTTTAGCACAGTTCGTTATCTCCCAACAGAGTTGCTTTTGGCTTGCAGGCTAACGTATGCGCCAGCCGTGTCAAACGGCCAACCAGATCGCTGGGCTACCGCCAAACCACTGATGACCTCGAAATCTTGTTAAACGTGGCGTGTGTTCGGCGTTGGCTGCACGCGGTGTTTGCCCGCATTATTCCGTGCAGCGGCATTTATGTTATCGTTCCATCAACAAATATGCAACCGCATTTACTTGACGAAATTCATCTTCAATTTTGTAATTGTCTAGTAGCTGCTTAACTATATCATTGTTTTCATCAGCGTAAATATGCGAGAAAATGATCCAGAATCTTTTGGGCATAGTACCAAACGTATTTTGTATGGAAGAAACTTTATCCTCTAGTGAAGACGATCTAAACCAGACGCCATAGTAAACGTTATCGACAACACAGTGTTCGACAGGTAAGCCTTGCCAGCAGGAAGAATACCATGCAGGAGGCAATAAAATCTCTTGCTCAATGCCGTATAATCTTGCATAATAACGAAAAGCCGGTGCCGCACCATAATAAATATACGTTGGAGTATCATAGGATGAGTGCTGTCTCCAATACAAAACAACCTCGCGTACATCCTGTGTTTCAGGCCAAGCCGTATAATTTCTTGTTTTTTCCGAAATTGAGCGATTAGGAAGCGAATAGACTCCTAACGCTATTGTCAAGAACAACAATCCTGTTGCTGTTGCTTTGATAAATAGAAATTTGGATTCATGCAACTTTGACACAACAGCGGCCATTACTAGGACAAATAGCGGCAGAAGAATTAGCATGTATCTAAATCCATAGTTCCCATAAGCATACAAAGATGCCCTAACGCTCCAATAATAAACCAGATACTCTCCCCAAAACCAAAGAAACACTCTTTTCAAGTCTTTGTCTTGGCAGAACAGCAGCATAAGCAACGAAAGCAATAATATGCTGCCAATGCCTAACAGCGGCAACCACTTTGGAAGAGAAGAAAACGGTTCCCCTGTTAAGGGGAAGAGAAACGTTTTCCCGGTATTTTCGACAAGGCTTTTGATTTCATAAATAAAGTCTCCCAGAACAACAGGGTTCCTTTTTTGTGCCAGCAACTGCTTAGGCAAGAAGTATAATAATGGCAAACCTAGCACTAGACTCAAGATTATCACACTTGCTTGTTTTCCCAACTTGGCTAACTCGTGCCGAAAAATATTCTCAATAAATACAATCGCTGACAATGCAAAAACGCTAATAGCTGCGCCATAATGGCTGTAAACCGCCATTACGCAAAAGATGCCCCATACCCCCCACGCTTTCCATGTAGAAACTCTGAGCGCACGAAATAAGGATAATAATGCCCAAGATAGCATAAAGCTCATCAAGGCATATTCTGCCACTTCCTGTGCATACTTGATTTCGGTCGGCAGAGTTGCCATCAATAGCCCGACAACTATAGCCCCTCTAATGCCAAACAAGCGATGCCCTAAAACCATCAAGCCCAATAAACCTAGCATACTGAAAGCAACGGACAAAAACCGTAGCCATATTGCATCAGAGCCAAAGTTCAACCAAAAGTGGAGCAAAAAATTATACAATGGTGGCTGAAAAGATGTTGTAACGGTGGTTAGCAAATCCTGCAAACCAACAGTAGAAGCCCAGTATTCAAAGGATTCATCAAACCACATTGAACGAGCATTTATTTCCCACATTCTGAGAGCAAAAGCAAAAACTAGGATTGGAACAAAAGCAAGATATTTTTTGTGTTTCAATGGCATTTGAGAAATCCCCAAGTACGGTGCACTAACATGGTGTTGGGCAGAACACATGCCCTATGCGCGCAACATCGCTTTGCGCGCACTGAAAGTTAGAAGGATGCCGTCTAGCTTTGGCAAAAATTCCTCAAAGCCAGCCTCGGTCAGGTATTGCTCCAACTTTGACCACCAAAGTTGAGAGCGGTTCCGACACGACGATTTGCTCAACTAGGCGTCTCCTGTTGGCGCGATGGAGGCAGTTTCTACCATGAGAATGACGGCGCGGTCAGGGGCACGTGTTCGATGGACAATGCCTTTCGGCACTACATAGCCCTGCCTCGGTTGAAGGTCAATGGACTCGCCCTCCAGATCAATAACAAAGTGCCCATCGAGAACAAAGAAAAACTCGTCGTCGTTGTCATGCTTGTGCCAGTGATACTCACCCTGCATGACTCCCAGGCGAACTATAGAATCGTTCACTTTGCATAGGGTTTGGTTGTACCATTGATCTGTGCAGGCATTGACGAGCGCTGGCACGTCGACAAGTGTTAGCGCCGGGAACTTGATATCGAGATAGGTAGCATATGGATACTGTTGTGATTCGCTCATGGAACTCTCCTATTTGACTGGACCTATTGAACCTGCTGGCCTCCTTGTGACCGGGCCTGGGGAACAAGGACCAGCATTAGTCGGCAGCGGACAGTCCCCCCAAAGAGTCCGACGGCACCCTCACCGGAGCAAGGTAGCTGGGCCAAGCTGGGCCGTCAGTCGCAACACGAGGAGGTGATAAAGCAAGTATACATCGGAATAGATTGGAGCGAAAGTAAGCATGATGTGGTGTATTTAGATGATGAGGTAGCCATGCTGGCTCAGGAGATGAAGGTAGAGTGCCTGTGAGCTTCGCTCGTTGCTCAGGATTCGACAAAGAATTTTGCAAGGTGGCGTTCAATTATTTCTACAGCTTTGCCTACCCCATTTTCACTCTCAATACGTTGGCCGATTTCAGCCGCTCGCTGGCGCATCTCTGCGTCGGCAACGGCTTGGCGGATCATCGCCGCCAACGTTTCGGCTGTCAGTTGGTGGTAGGAAACCGACTTGGGGCCGACACCCAACTTTACAATGCGAGCCGCCCAAAAGAACTGATCGGTCGTATAAGGCGTGATAATTGAAGGTACACCGGCCCGCAATCCAGCGGCTATAGTCCCTGCACCACCATGATGCACGACGGCAGCCACTCGCTTGAACAGCCAAGCGTGTGGAATGGATTCTACATGAAAAACCGTATTGGGCAACTGCTCGCCGCCTAACCCAGCCCAGCCACTCAACAGGACGCACCGCTGCCCGCTCAATCGAAGCGCATCCAAGACCAGCTGTGTCATACGTGCCGAGTCGCGCTCAGGCATGCTGCCGAACCCGACGTAAATGGGGGTCGGTTGAGTTTCCAAGAAAGACTCCAACCCTGCTGGAGGCTGCCAATTCTTGGCTTCATCCAGAAACCAATAGCCGGTCACGTAATTGCTGGCTGGCCAATCAGTTGGCATGGGCACGACAATCGAGCTATAGCCCATCACGGTGGGAACTCTCCGGCGGATTTCCCGGTGGGGGCCGGTAAATGGGAAGGGCGGCAGGCTGAGTTGTTGTTTACGCCAGTGATTTTGAATGGGGCGGAAGAACTGCCAGAAGGCCTGGTCAACGAGATCATACGTGAGTTTGTTGACCACCCCCCAATTAAACGGCAGAGAAATACCGGGCGCGGCAAAAGCGGTCGTAGGATAATAGGGGGCTAATACCGTCTGAACAAAAGGGATATGCCTTTTTTCCGCGGCATCATAAGCCCCATACGGAATCATGGACGAGATGATAGCTTCCCCCTCTTGGCAATTGGCATACACTTGATCCAAAAAGGTTTGAATGAGCGCCTTGCCTTCACGGAACAGTGTGCGCAAGAAAAGCACATGGTTGCCGCTCTGGGAAGCCGCTTGCACCGCTGGGTGATTCATGATTTCTTGCGGGTTCATGCTGATGGGCAGATGCTGTAAGCCATGCTCGGCGATCAGTCCGGCAAAGATATGCGGAGCCGAAAGACGGACCTCGTGGCCGGCGCGTTTAAAGCCCACGGCTAATGCCACATAAGGCTGGATATCACCGCGCGAACCGACGGTAGTGATTGTGATTTTCATAGATGGAATCCACTTGTCATCCAGGTGTATTTCGGTCGCCGTGCAGGTGAGTATGATCGTCTGAGCCTGTTTGTCTATCGGGGTTAATCTCAACCCGAGTTGTGCCTGCGCTTCGCCCATGATAATGGATAAAAGACCGTGCCATTTGGATCGTTCATCCAACCGACTGGAGCGCAAAAATGATAGCGTGGGCGGGTTGGATCAAGCCTGACTTGCATAAGAGTGGTGTCTGTTAGCTGTGTCAAAGGTACATCTTTTTTATGGTATAGGAAAGTATAAAACTTTCTACCCACAGGGGGCCTTTGGCTCCACCACTGCGAAAGCTTTGCTTTCTTGGAAGAAAATGTATGATGGCGAAGCCGCTGTCTGCTGCAAGCTGGTGTTGGGCAGGTTTTTGCATAGGTGTACTCTTGAACGAAATGCCTACCATTGATCAGGAGTGAAAAATGACGAATGCAATAAAGTCATTTAGGCTGTGTGCAATAATTGATCCCCAGAGAGACTTGCCATACTTGAATACAATTGCCATCACGACGCCAAAGATAAATACGGAAATCGCGTTATCTATCCAGAGATTGTGGAGAGAAACCCAGCCCGGCAGATGAATGCTCAAAAAAACAAGTGACGACAAGAGATTTGCCATCCAGAACCCATACCGTTCCTCGAATTTCTGCAAGATAAGTCATGGAATCTTGCTTGTTGCTAAAGTGTTGAACGCCTTGATCAACCTGGGCAGTGGATGGCAGGCGCGGTAACAAGTCACGCAAGATGGCTTGGTAATCAAAATTGCCATAGGTGTGGCGATACAAGCCACTACCGATGGGCAATTGAATTTGTTGGCCGTGGATGTTTTTTTATGATTATTATTGGCCTCGAAGGCGAAAAAGTAATGTGCCGGCAAGGACCCCCAGGGTGTTTGCGGTCTCATCAATTAGCGACATATCGCGGCCCGGTATGAAAGATTGCCCCCATTCTAGCATAGCTCCCAGAGCAATGGCAAACACAAGAGCCGAGATTCGGGCAATCCCAGAGTTGAAAGCCAAGAACGCGAGTATTGCCATCCCCATGTATGCCAGGAAATGCCCAATTTTGTCAATGTGCCAGAGCGAAGAACCTCTACCTGGGAACATGGATATAAAGATCACCACAAGCACATAGAGCATGAATGCCAGAGGCATCTTCAAGTCTCGATTCAAGATTTTATCCTCCTTGTCATTTGTCCCAAGCTGCGCCTAACGTCGCGCATTAGTCGGGTGCAAACCGTTGTTAGCAGGCTGGTTGCCCTTCAAGGCAGGCCAAGAACAGATTGTATAGGCTGACCCCAATTTTCAGAGAGGGGCTGGCCTCTATATCGGCACCTCTTGCGCTCATAACTCTCATCCACAGCACATATCGCGGCCTCCCGCCGTCTACCTGGCAGCAGACAGGCAGCCAAATTATTTTTAACGCCAAGGCGAAGACGCCAAGAAATTATAGGAACCTTTGCGCCTTGGCAACTAGGCGTCTTTAAAAATCTTCTCGGTTGGGCTAGTTTTTTAAAGAGTAGCTCTGAAACTCGCAGCGTATGGACAGTCGGGTGCATGCAGCATAGGGCCGCCTTAGACCGGCCTGCCCCAATCATTGCAAGCCGATAGCCGGTGTACTCTCTTTGATAAATATCACCCCATCATACAATTTTAGCCAACTGGTGTACAGGGTATGCCATGCTGGATAGAGACGATAAATAGCGTGCAACTCTTGGAATTCATGTGAACTTTGGTCTGTTGCCAACCATGCTTGAAGCTCAGGATTGTGTGACATGGTTTGAAAGTCTAAATAGAGAATCGGCTGATCTACTTTT
>JBGSMF010000201.1:0-6189 GCA_041740315.1 Thermoflexales bacterium | reverse complement strand
CCTTCCGCGCGCCGGATGTGGTTGAAGTGGCCCCGGTGTACACGCGCTATGCCGCGTCGGTGGTGGCGGGCACGCACGCGGCTTCACCCCAGGTGCAAGGCGTGACGCCGGCCTACTTTCGCGTGCGGCATTGGAAGGCGGTGGTGGGCGATTTGTTCACCGATACCGAAATAGTAGGGCGCAGCCGGGTGGTGTTGCTGGGGCAGACTGTGGTGGAGCAATTGTTCCCCGACGGGCAATATCCGGTGGGGCAGACCATAAAAATCAACCAGGTGCCCTTTCGGGTGATGGGAGTGATGGAAGCCAAGGGCGGCGGAGGTTTTGGCGATGAAGACAATGTGATCTTTGTTCCATTGAGCACGGCTCAGACGCGGCTGTTTTCGGCCTCGGCTCGCACGCGCTCGGGCGACAATAAGGTATCGGTGATTTATGTGCAAGCCAGCAGCGACAAGCGCATGGATAAAGCCATTGAGCAAATGGCGGATATCTTGCGAGAGCGGCATGGCATCAGCTTTCGCGACGAGGACGATTTCTCAATCATCAGCCAGGCCGATATCCTCAGTGTGTTTGGCGACATTACCGGCGCGTTGACCATTTTCTTGGGGGCGATTGCCGGCATCAGTTTGCTGGTGGGCGGCATTGGCATTATGAACATTATGCTGGTCAGCGTCACCGAGCGAACGCGCGAAATCGGGCTGCGCAAAGCTGTGGGCGCCAAGCGCGGCGATATTTTGACCCAGTTTTTGGTGGAAGCGATGGTGCTTTCGCTCATCGGCGGCGGCATTGGCATAGGGCTGGGGCAAAGCGGCTCGCTGCTCATTGCGCGATTGATCGAGGATTTTACGCCGGTGATGTCGCTGGATGCTGTGCTGCTGGCCACGACGTTTTCGGCGGCGGTGGGTTTGTTCTTTGGCTTGTATCCGGCCTGGCGCGCCTCAAGACTGAATCCGATTGATGCACTGCGTTATGAGTAGCTACCGGGGTAGCTGCTGCCGATAGGAATAGTCGAAAATTTAGAGACGACCCGCCAGGTCGTCTCTTTTCGTTTTTGGGAGAGTTTGATAGTATTTACGGCGCCGGTGTTTCGGTGAGCTGTGGCGTGGCGGTGGGCGTGCTGGTGGGCGAGGTGGTATCGGTGGGCTGCGGGGTCCAGGACGGAATGGGCGTATCGGTTGGGAGTGGCGTGGGCGTGTCGGTAGGCCCTGGAGTGAAGGTCTCTGTGGGGGTGGGCGTGTCGGTTGGAATTTGTGTTGGCGTTGGCGTTGGGGTAAAGCTGGGGGCGGCTGTAAAGGTTGGCGATGGAGTGGCTGTGGCAGCCAGAGGCGGCACATAGAGCGGCTGCCCCACGCGCAAGGTATAGGTGCCAAGACAGTTGGCCAGAGCCAGGGCATACACGGTTGTCTTGTAGCGCACCGATAGGCTATAGAGTGTGTCACCGGGTTGGACTTTGTAAATAACCCAGTTGGACGGAGGCCCGCACGGGGTGGGCACCGGTGTAGGCCCACGCGTGGGCAGCGGGGGCACATAAATTATTTGCCCGGCGACCAAGTCGGTTTGAGCCAGACAGTTGCCTTCGATCAGATTAAAGGCATTGGTACCCAAAGCCGCGGCAATGCTAGACAAAGTGTCGCCAGCGCGCACTGTGTAGGCGGTCCAGCCAGATGGAATGACGCAGGCTGCGGTCGGCTGGATGGTGGGCTGGGTCGGCGTGGTGATTACGGGGCTGGGGCTAGGTACTGCTGTGGTGCTGGCGGGAGGTGTGGGAAAGGTGCTGGCGGGCGTAGCACTGGACGAAATAAATACTGCCAGCGTTGGGGTAGGGGGCGGGGCTTCTTGCGTTGCCAGGATAATGCTGCCGATAACGGTGGCCAAGACCAGCACGCCGCCCAACAGGCCGCCGACAATTTGACGCCCGGCGCTGCCAGAAGTTGGTTGGTCATCGTGTGGACGGTTCATGTTTGTCCTCTCTATTCGTAACTTGCTCAGCCTGTCATTCTGAACAAAGTGAAGAATCTTTTGCCTGGCTCATCCAGAGACTCTTTGGCGCAAAACTTGTCCTGAGCAAGGCCGAAGGAAACGCGCCTCAGAATGACACTGGGCTGAGTTATCTTTATTCAACATCTTTGCCCTGGGCAAGCGGCAACAAGATGGTAAAGGTGGTGCCAGTGCCAAGCTTGGAATCCATCCAGATGCGGCCATCGTGCGCTTCGATAATCAGCTTGGCAACGGGCAGGCCCAGGCCGTTGTCGCCCAGCCCTTGAATAGGCGTCTCTTGGTCGGCCCGGCGATAATTGAAAACGCGGGGGCGATCTGCCGAGGTGATGCCGCGGCCTGTATCGCTGATGCTGAGCTGCATATAGTCCTGCGATTGCGGGTCTGAGGCCCGGCGCAAGCTGGCGGTCACTAGCGTATCTGGAAGCGAGCAGCGGCATGCGTTTGAAAGCAAAAGCGAAATAGCTTGCACCAGGCTGCGGCGGTCAGCGCTGAGGGTGGGCGCATCTGCGGTGATGTCTAGCACGACCGAGACGCCGCGCTGGCTGCATTGCGGCGCAGTAGCAAGCGCCTCTTGGACCAGCTCGGCGCTATTGACCGGCTCGCGTTGAAAGAGCAGCGGCTCGGCATCGCTGATGGCAATCAGGTTGTCAATCAGTTCCTTTAACGGCGCGGTATCTGCCGGCAAAGAGCTGCCGGTATCGCTGGCCGCGCCTAGCTGGGCGGCCAGTTCTTGCGCTGCCCACGCAATTAGCTCGGAGCGCCCTTTGAGCTTGCGCTGGTAGGCCAAGTGGGGCGGGCGGGCGGCTTCTAGCTGACCTTGAAGCGTGGCGATTTGCTGCTGCGCTTTTTGGGTTTGATCTTCCAACGCTTTTTGGAGCGCCATGAGCCGCGCGGCTTCTAGCTGCCATTCGGAGACCTGGTTTTCAAGCTCGTGGCGCTGCAACAGCAGATCAGAAAGTTTTTGAATGGGCACCCAGGCTTCATCTGCCATCTCTTGGCCGGCCTGGACACGTTGAGAGATATTGTCTTGCAATTGCACCAGGGCGGCCAGGTCGTCTACCTGTTTACGGTAATGGGTGATTTGCTGACGCGCCACCCCCAGCTCGGCTTTGGCCTGTTGCAACTCTGTGCGGGTGCTGACCATCTGGGCTTCGGTGTTGGCTTGCGATTGAGCCAGTTGGCTTTCCAGGCTAGTCAGTTGGCTAGCGGATGTCTGGTTTTGCCGGGTGGCGCTTTCGAGCGCGATGGCAGTGTGCAGGGCGCTGCTCAGGTAGGCCGTGTAGGCGTGGATGTTTTGAATATCTGCCGGCGACCATTCTGAGGCGCTTTTGTCTTTGCCCACCAGCAGCACACCCAACGCCTGCCGGGCGTGCAAAATAGGTTCGGCCCACAGCGCGGCCACAGTGGAGTTGCCCAGAAATTTGTTCAACGCAGCCAGCTCGCCCTGCGCTGTGATGGGCAGTCCCTGTTTGCGTGTGATGGCGCGCTTGATGGTGGGCTGGCTCTCTAGCTGAAAGCGACCGCCCAACGCAGACGACTGGCCGGGACAGCACAAGGCCAACAGCTCGACGGCATCGGGGCTTGGGCCAGGCAGCCCCACGGCGACGAGGCCGGCCCCCAGCGTGCTTGCCATCGCCTGGCTGGTTTTTTGCAGCGCGCCGGCCCGGCTGACCGAATCGGCGCTTTCGGACACCAGGCGCAGCCCTTCCCACAACAGCCAGGGAGTGGCAGAGCCACCAGCCACGGCCGGGAGGCAAAGTTCTGCGGCTGGCTGCTCTAGCGAGGTTGAGGTGCTTGTTTGCTGGTAGAATGAGCTGAGCAGCAAGGGGTAGGCAACCACAAGCCCCCACCTGACCCAAGCGGCAGCCGAGAGGGCCGGGTTTGGAAAAATGAGGTGGAGCAGGTAGCCTGCAAGGATAAAGACAAAGGCTATCAATGTTTGCCCCCAAGGCTCGCCGCCCGGCCTGGGCCTGATGAGCGGCAGCAGCACGCCCGTCGCCGCCGCGCCTGCCAGCGCCAAACCCCACAGGCCCCAGAAAATATTCTGGAGCGACTGGTTAAAAGCAGCGCCCGGAGCAAAGCCCAGGTACCAGCGCGGCGCAAGGAATGCATAGATGACGAGCGCAGCGATGGGAGTGAACAACCCCAGCGCATAGCTGCCCCACCTGGATCGCCGGTACAATGGAACAAATGCCCAGCCCAGCAAGGCCAGGCTCACAATCTCTACAAAACGGTCGAGCGGAGGCAAGACGGCTTCAGCGGGAATATCCACTAGCCGGCTGATGGCCGCGGCGAGGATCAGCAGGACCTGGCCAAAGGTGAGAACCAGCCCGGCTTGCAACACACGCAGGATGGGGGCAGGCCACAGCAGGCGGCGCCCGTGGCTGAACGCCAACGCCACCATTACCTCGACGGCAAAGAGGATGATGAGGCGATAGACCAGGTCGCCCGGCCAGGCGCCAAAGATGTTTGCAATTTGCGACAGCGCGGACATTGCATGCTCCTGATGAGATTATACCATGTGTGCCAGGTGTTGCGTATTGGCAAATTTAATGGGGGGACTTTTTTTCGAAAAACCGCCTAACCGCACCGCAGTTGGCTAGGCGGTCCGGCATCGGGTGCGCACAATTGGGCGGTGGATAAAGGATAGAAAAGAGACCCGCTTCACTAGCATTTTGCGAAGCAGGCAGGTAGCTGGTTACTGGTTTAGGCGGGCGCGGAGTTGTTCGATGAGAGCAGCGTCCTGCTCTGCGTCTGGATGGCCGATGTCGCGTTCATAGTCTACATATATCTGCATAGCAGCGATGGCTTTTTTCAGGTCGCCCTGTTTTTCATAAGCCAAGCCAAGGTTCCAACTGGCGAGAACTTCGCCGCGACGGTCGCCCATTTTGCGCTTGATAGCAAGGGCTTGTTCGTAGAATTTGACGGCATTGTGCACATCCCCTATGGCTACGTAGGCTGCGCCCAAGTTACTGAGGATATCACCTTCCTCCCAGCGGTCTCCAATGTTATGGTCGGCGGAGCGGTCACCCGCTCCACCGCCACTCCAAAACCGTGCGTGAGACTTTGACCTCACACGGCTCCTCAGTACGTGGGTCATTGTCATTGATGCTGCTCACCGTGTACCTGATCGTGACAGTGTCCGTGAAGTAAGGTTAGGTTAGAGTACCAGTTGTTCGATCTGTCACCGTCTCGGTGATGTACTTCTATCACGTCTTCTGTCATAAATCGTAGTCCACAATATGTACAACGTCCTTGCTGTTTTTTGAGCAGCTTGGTTATCTGATTCGGTTTGGTTGGGTCGTGTCCCATTCGTGCGCTCCAGTATACCCAATCCCCATCATAAGGACTTTTGTCGCCCCTTACTTTCACGTGACGGACTATTGGTGTGTCTGCATAGTGGATGCGTGTATCTGTTCCTGCGCTAAAAGTCATTCGTGTCGCCTGTCTTTGCCAATAGCGGCGAAAGCGCCAGGCGCGACTTTTACGCGGGTGACGTCGTTGTGCCCACTTAGCCAGTGCATGATTTATCCATTGGTCCATTTTGCTGAAGGTTTGTTTGGCAACTCCTGTTCGATGGTATGCTGCCCATCCTCGTATGATTGGGTTGAGGGCTGCGATGAGTGCCGCCTGGGGTGCGCCCCGGTGTTGGCGTATCGTTTCCCGTATCTTGTCCTGATGTTGTTTGACAGCTTTGCGACTCGGCTTGATAAGCGTTTTGAAGCCTGGTTTCCCCCGATAGGTGCTCGTGCGATATTGGCCGACTGGATATTGTCGAATGTTGAAGCCCAGGAAGTCAAAGCCCACATTGCCTTCGTGTTCCTTCAGCGTGTGCGTGATGCGGGTTTTGCTTGGTTTAAGTCGTAGTCCCATTTCAGCTAACCAAGTTTCGGCCCCTTCTTTCCATTTGGTGAGCGTTTTCAAATCACCGCACAGGGCCACAAGGTCGTCGGCATAACGCACCACGATTATTTTGGATTTTATGCGGAGCTTTCTGGTGAGAGTTTCTTCTAAGCCGTGTAGTGCTACATTCGCCAACAAAGGCGAAATAATTGATCCTTATGCAAAGAAAGCTATTATGCAAAGTAACGGCCCCAAACACAGTCAAATTCGCTGTTTCAAGACGATTTACTTTGCATAATCTCCGAAATGATGTAACTTGCCAGAGCTTGACGGCTCAAAATATCATTTTGG